>CAYVGP010000021.1:0-10692 GCA_964451135.1 uncultured Methanosarcinales archaeon | reverse complement strand
TAAAAAGCTTTGCTTTTTTTATTTTCAATATTGAAAAAAATTGTTTCCGCCCTCTCCACCCCTTCCCCGCATCTCTTGTGCGATAGATTTTTATAAAACAACCCCAGCAAAACAGAGCATGCCTAAAGAGCTTGTGAGCAAAGGAATAAGGCGCCTCATAAAGAGAGAAAAGGAGGAGCTGTCCAAAGAAAATGAAGAGGAAGGAATATTTGGGTATATGCGCGCCAACATATCCTCTGAGGCAAGCGCGCTTATGGGTGTTCAGCCCTACGCAAGCACAGGCCAGCTACAGAAAGAGAAGGCAGCCCTTCTCCACCTCATAGTCCCTGAGACAGCAAAAGAGGAGATGGGTGATGCGCAAATAAGGGAGCTGGGGGAACACCTTAGTAATCTCTTAAGCCTTTTGGCAGAGGAGGAAAAAACAATCAAGTCCATTCTTGGCAAGGCAAAGGAGTTCCAGAAGCAGGAGAAGTCCTTCCTGAAAAAAACAATCCAGATTGAGGAGGAGAACAAAAAAAGAAGAGCCATGCTGGCAGGCGAGGCCGATTCGTTCTCATCAGGCGAGTTTCCAAGCCAGTGCATAAAATCCGAGATAAAGAAGGGGACAGAAAGCCTCAGCACAGAGGAAGAGAGGCTGGGCCACATTCAGAGCGTGCAGCAGACAAAGGCCTCCTCGCTCAGGGAGCTTGTGTCGGAGATTGAAAAAATGCTGGCCAGCAGTTCCCTGGAAAAAAAGGCTGCGGAAAAGCTCCTCAAAAAAATAAAGAACAAAAAGAGCTTTCTCAAGGCAAAAAAAGACATCCCCTCCCTTACGCAGAATCTCCTGAGCGCAGTCAAAGAAGAAACAGGGGCAGCTGACAGAGCGCTTCACATAATTGAGGAAAGGCTGAGCTTCAGGGAAGAGGACGACCGCTTAAAAGAGCTCTTGTGGATAGAGAAGCAGCACCAGAAGGCAACGAAGCAGACCCTCAGGTTTCTCAACCAGTTCATAATCCCCCGGATGAAGTTCCCCTCAGGAAACTACGCCAGCTACGCTGCTGAGGAAAGCGAGGCAAAAAGAATACTCTCTGCCGGAAAGATATCTGCAGAGACAGCAAGGACAGAGCCGAAGGAGATAGTCATCGGCTCCCGCCACCAGAAGATTCCCTGCATAACATACATAATAAACGGGGTTGAGCGCCCCTCTGAGAACTGCGAGCTCCTCTTTATGTTCCCTGTTGAGAGCGTTATGAAAAAGAGGTACTTCATAATAGAAAGCCTGACAAGCGGGACGCTTGAGGTGTTTGACAGGGCGCCTGACGCCAAGGACCTCATAGTTGACGTGGAGAACACCCTGAAAAAGCTTGACGCCCTTGTCTCAAACATAAACGAAACAAGGAAGAAGTGGATTGAGGAGGCGAAAAGGCTCAACAAGGACTTTGTGGTGAGATGGGACGAAACTGCGAGACAAAACATAGAGAACGACTTCACGAAGAGGTGGATAAAGGAGGAGGCAGACTCTTTTTCCGCAGTGAACAAGCTCTCATTTGACATAATACACTTTCTTGTTGAGCAGCGCTACTTCGCATCCCTCTACAACAGGCTCTTCCAGAAAACAAAGAAAACCGTGGCGGATGAGAGCCAGAAGGACGAGAACGACTACCTTGAGGAGATGCAGAGAATGACACTCTCGGAGTTTCTTCAGGCAATAAAGGAGATAAAGGAGGAATACAAAAACATAATCAGGGATGCGAGGAACTTCGCAAAGACAGCAGGGCTTGACAACAGCACTGAGAACGGGATATTCGTGGCCCCGAGAAGGGATGTTCTTAAATGGGAGGAGTTCTTTGAGGGCTTGAAGAAACGGCCCAGGGTGTTCTACTATGACGGAGAAGACATTCAAGATGCGGCAAGGCAGGCAATTGAGAAGTGCAAGGAAAACAGAAAGAACAAGGAGCCGCCGAAGACAAGGCTGATAAGGATATACAGCTACCTGAAGTCAAAGCCCCTCCAGAGCCTTTGAGAAAAAGCCTCAGCCAGAAGTGATGACTGTGTGGGACCAGTTAATCCCCACAGTGGAGTAGTCCATCTTGTTCAGAGAGAATCGGACGCTTATGAACCTCTTTCTCCCCAGAAACCTCTGCATCGCCTGGAAGATTCCCTTCTTCCTTTTTGTTCTCAGCGTGTCCATTGTCACGTTGCAGGCCTTCAGGTCAAGGCAGAACTCCTCCTCCTTCTCAAGCTCGTAGCAGAGGTTCTTCCCGAAGCCCTCCACCCCGAACTTGTCCTTTACATAGACCTTCTCTACAAGAGGGGGGAACACAATGTTCCTCACCTCCATCGCGCTTCTCCCGCCGAAGCACACATTTGTCACCATGGTGTAAAGAGTGTTGATTCCCTTCTCAGCCTGCGCAACCTCTGTTGAATGAACATAGCTTGACATCAGCTTGAAGCCCCCCACGAAAACAAGGCCTCCGAGAACAAGCCCTGCAATGACCCACATCCACACCTCAACTGACTCCATTTTTATTCATGCCTCAGCGCACAACCGCGATCCTTCTCCTGTAGTCGTACGAAACAAGGACGTTCGTGCCCAGCGCGTCGTTCGGATTTCCCTCCACCTCAAAGTCTATGCCCTCGGCTGAAAGCACATCAGAAATGTTGCCCTTCGTCACCGTGCACCCCGGATTAGCTATTCCGTAGCAAAGGGACAGCCCTGAGCCCTCCACCTCTCCCTGCCGGGCCCTTGTGTAACATATCTTCGCGTGCTTCACAACCTCGTCCACCAGATCCCCGCAATCTGATACATTTATCACCTGCCTGTCAAGCGTGTTGTCCTTCCCATCCTCCCTGAATATGTTTTTAATGTACTTGTTCGCGTTAAAGCTCCACTTGGTTATCAATCCTATTATGACAAAGACAACTATGAGCGAAACAAAAATCAGAAATATGTAGTTAAGCGACAGGTCTCCCTTTTTTTTCATCATAACGCCCTCCATGTCTGGTAAAAGTCTATTATTATCGGAAGAACAAGCGAGAAGAAGAGGTAAATCACGATTACTGCGAAAACCGCTATGAACCCCCACTTCACGTACGTCATCAGGGAGTCCTCTGGGCTGCCTTCCTTCTCCTCCTCTGCAGCTGCCGCCTTTGCCGGCTCATCCCGGGCCTGCGCAGAGGGAGTTTCCGCATTTTTTTCCTCAGGTATCTGCTCCTCAAACTCCTTCTCAGCCTCCAGCTTCTCCTGCGCAGCCCTTATCTTGTCCTCAGCGACATCGTTCAGGTTCCCGAACACGTCCCTCTCAGCTATCCTCAGCCCGAACTCATCCGAGGAGTTGAAGAACTTCACTGCCTCTTCAAGCGTCTTGAACTCCTTGAAGAGCTTGTTGTTTGTGACGACATAACTCATTTTAGCTCACAAGTATCTGCCTCTGCCTTGATTTGTACTCTATTAACACGTTTGTGTGGCTTTTTATGCTTTTCGCAAACTCAAGCGAGTCCCTTGTTCCGCACCCGAAGTCAGAGTTTGGCAGAATCCTGCACAGCTGCCTTTGCCTTATCAGACTAGTAATTCTCTCTTCTGTGACTGGCTCCAAGAACACGTAGCTGTCAGGAACTATGAGCTCTGAGCACAGGAAATCCTCCCTTTTCCTTCCCCTGTCCGCCTTGTCCCAGCACTCAAGAATCTCGTTAAGCAGGGCCTCTTCCAGGGGATACTCAACATACTCAACCCTGAGCCCCGAGACCTTGAGCACAGCATTCGGGCTTGAGGCGTTGATGAAGACCGGTATCGTGCAGACCTCCTGTGCGCAGCTGGTGTTCAGGAAATTCCTCACCTCGTTTGTTATGTTGATGAGTGTCTTTCCCTGCGCAACGAGGGGGCCGTAGCTCCTGTATGTGTTGTTTATGCTCACCCCGAAGTCATCAACAGGAAGATAGTAGTCCACCACGAGCTTGTCCAGCTTGAGGCTGCCCTCGTTCCCTGATTCAAATGTCATATTCACACTGCACAGCCCTCTCGCGTCAGGCGCGCAGCTGTCGAGATAGTCCTGCAGCTCCCTCCAGAACTCCACTATGACAGGGCTGTTTGAGCTGTTCAGCTCCCCTGGAAAATACGCAACCTCGCTTCCCTGAATGCTCACCCTCAGGTCCTCCGGAAAGGAGGTGTTTATCGCTGCCTTAACAGCGTCAATCAGGAGGTTTGTGTTTCTGTACTGCGCCACTGCACCTCCTGTTGCAGAGGCAAGCTGATTCATCCAGCGCATAATCCGCCTGCACCTGTTATAAGTATCTGAAGGGTTGTTAGTTTCGGGGTTAATGCACTCAGGATTTCCTACTCTGTAGCCTTCTAAAGGATCGTTTTCTCTTGGCGGATTGCCTGCTACTGGAAAAATGTAGTCCATTGGGGTACTGGTTGCAATTATTCTTTGAATTACTCCTCCCTCGTTCCCTGAAAAAACGTTCATCCCCTCAGGAAGATTAATGTTGTTACGCAACGTGCCTCCTCCTGTGGGATCAGAGTCAGATACGGGGATTATGATGTGCTTTGAGTTTGGCCTGAAATTGTGATTGCGTATAACCCACCAAACCCCTATGCCCCATGCTTCAGTCCACGTGTCCCAAGGAGTGTTAGGTCCTACTTGATCCACATATTGGGGGGGAGGATTAAAGATGCATTCAGCTGGATTTGTTGATAGGCACAAATCAAAATATTCATTCAACTGAGAGCTTGTCAAATCCTGCTTTAAAACAATAGAAGGATCATCGCATTCTTGGTCGAAAGTGATTTTGATATCTCCAGATTGGTCAATGTTATCACCAAGTGCATAAACATTCACAATCATATCTGTCGTTTCATTTAAATTTGCAGCAAGCAATTCTATGCTTGTGCACACTGATTCCCATTCATCGTCCATGCTCTCAGACGTGTCTATCACGAAAACCAAATCCGCCTGCCCCGGAATGTCCAGCCCCTCGAGGCGCATCTTGGCGTTCTTTATCACCGCTCCCTTCGGGACCTGAAAGGTCACCACGTGGGAGCCCCCGCCCCTGGGGAAGTTGAGGATGTCCTGCTCCACTCCGGAGCTGCTCGCTGTTGAAAACTCCCTCAGCTTAAGGGGGTGGGACTCAACAAAGAAATATGCATTATTGACAACTGCCCGCCTCGGCACTGATATGTTGAAGTAACGCCTTTGGCCGCCGATGACGCCGGGAAAGCTCATCTCCCTTGCATTGTTGGAGAACACAGAAACCTCTCCTTCTTTTCCTTGCACGTATTTTTTCTCAAGCTTCAGCATTATCTCGCAGGCCCTGTCCTTTTTCCCGTACCAGAGCCCTCCCTTCACCTTGTAGAGGGTTTTGCAGTAAAAGTTTTCCTTTCCTATGAATTGTGAGGCAAGCAGTATCACGAGGGCAATGCCCGCAATTGTTATGAGTATGGCCGCAATTGCCTGGATTGAAAGCTCCCCCTTGCTTCTTTTTTTAGGCATCAGCTCACCCTTATCATCCTTGAGGCAGAGTCGTACTCCACGAGTATGTTTGTTTGCTTGGTCACTCTCTCAAGCCTGAAATCCACCCTGTCCCCTGAACAGGGGGGGCCGTGAGGGAGGTAATCGCAGAGGTTGTTCTCCGCAATAATTGAGGCAATCGTTGCGTCATTCAGCTCGTATGAGTCCCTGCATTGCGGGCCGAGAACCAGCTCGTCGCAGAGAAGGTTCTCGCTCAGCCTTCCCTGCTTCGCCCTCTCCCAGCACGCAAGCATGCTTCCCACAATGTCCTCTGCCACAAAGCAGTCCTTGTACGTTATTTTAAGGTTTTGCAGAGCGTAACTGACAGAGTAACCACTAGGAGATATAATCTGGGGAGTTATGTTTATCGGAATTCTGCATGGAAAGGAGGCGCAGTACTGCATGCTCTGGTTTAGCTGGACAAAGAACTGAACCTCTCTCGGGTAATCCTTCTCAACTATGAAACTGAAAGGCGTGGCATTTCCAACCCTCATATTGAACAAAACAGTACCAAGGGAATTGGAACCCACCTGCACTGCGCTTATCAGAACAGCCTCAAAGGAGGCATTTATCAGAGTGACATTCTGAAGCGTCACGTAGAATATGCTGGAGGGAGATGTCTCCCTGTTTGAGAGCCTCAAAACCTCCTTGTTGTTGCTGAATTTCGTCAGGATGTTCTCTTCCTCAAATATGTAGCTTGCCTTCAGCTTTTTCTTCTCCGAGCACATGGATGTGTCTGCCCTGAGCCTGTCAGGGACGAAGCTTTGCTTCTGCAGGTGGTAGAAGCTCATGCAGTAAAGGTTTTTTCCGAAGGAGGGGAGCTTTCCCGCAAAGAGCGCCAGAAGCAGGAGAATGCTTATTATTGCCACAAAAAGAATCATGACTGTGTTTATTGCCAGGTCCCCTTTCTTCCTTTTCTTGCTAAACAATCTGCCTCACCACGCAGCTCCTGTTGAAAGCAGCAACCTTGAACACAAAGCTTCCCCTCCCCTCCGCATGCACCCCGGCAGCCTTGACTGCGCCGAAGGAGGACGAGTTGAGGGTTCCCTCTGTCATGTCAGCGCGGAGAATGTAGCAGTCCCTGTCCTCTGCAGGGTTCTTGAGGCAGTAGCTGCAGAGCTTTCCTATTGCAGCAACAATCCTCTCGCTGTCCCCTCTCACGCTTTGCTCTTTCTTGTTTTCAACAAGCTCAATCGCGTTTGAGGCCTTCCAGGCAAATGCCACAAGTATCCCGAACAGCGCCAGGCCGACGAGCACGAGCCCGTACCTCAGATACGCGTCTTCCATTTTGGTTCCTCACGCCCCTGTTGATGCTATGCCTGACTGTATCAGGCCCTCAAGGGCTATTATTCCTACGAGTATGAGCACAGCAAAAACGAGCACAGCGGCAAAGAGATTCTTTGCAATTGTGACGTCCCTGCTCACCTTGTCAAAGCCGTTCTGGACCCCGCTTGAGAGTATTGAGAGCAGGATGACTGTCTCAATCAGGTATATGCCGACAAGCACCTGGAACACTGTCGGGGGCCATATCTCAGTAAAGTTTATGAGCTGGGTGAAGAAGTTTGAGGAGTCCCCTGTCCCGAAGCTTAGAAGCTTCATTATGTTCTCAAGCCTTTTTGCCATCTGCCAGAGCACCTTAACAATTATGAAGGTGAGGCTGCCAACTATTGCAGCTATAAAGGGGGAGAAGAACTTTGCCTGTATGTTTATTGAGGTAACTGTCTCTGTCAGCAGGTCGTAGATTAGCTCCTTAATCTTCTTGGCATTGTTGAGGTAAACGCTTATCTTCGTCATTATTGTGTAAAGCGTCTTTGCGCCCTTCTTTGTTCCCTCAACTATTATCCACATTATCTCCTGCATCAGTATTGAGGGGTACCTTATTATCACCCCGTATTTGTTGTCAAACACGGCGTTCGCGAAAGTGGCCCCCTCGTCCTCTATCCTGTCCATGACTGACTTGAAGAAGTGGAATATGCTTCTCTTCTTCAGGTTGAGCATCTGCGCCTCAGAGATGTAGTTTTTCAGGGCAACCTCTATGGGTATTTCGTCAGTGAACTGGTTCCCGAGCTGGAACAGGGACTCGTCAAGGTCCTCCTCAATCTCCACTATGGCGTTTCTCAGCTTAAGGCGCTGAATGCTCTTGAAATAGAAGTAAATTATGAATATTGAGGCCAGCCCGAGAGTGACGAAAAGGGTGAAGAACATCGCCTTGAATGTGTACTCCCCGCTTGTCCCGATTGTTCCTCCTGTTATAACTCTTTCCCCTGCCTGCTTGTACTCCATTATCTTGACAACCTCCGGGATTGTGTGGGTTGAGAGCCAGAGAACCCCGGGTATCATGAGGATTACGCCCACTGCCAGGGCAACCTTGAGCACCGGCACGTAATACCTCTTGTTGCCTATTGTTAGCAGGTATTTCCCATCTGGAGGGAGGTAGGGGTTGTTGCGCAGGTCCGGGTAAGAGAAGGCCCCGGGCCTCTTTGCAAGAATTCTCCTTATGAAGAACAACAGGAGGGCCGGCAGCACGACTATGTAGCCGAAGAACAGGTAGTCCATCCTTATTGAGTCAGCCATGAATATGCTCATCATTGGGAAAGCGATAAGCCCTATGAGGGGGAGCATCATGCCGAAAGTGTGGAGCATCAGAACAGGGTTTTTCAGGTTGTGGGAGTAATGCTTCATTTTCACGTATGTTGCGTCAAGAATGCTTTGAAGGCTTTTCTCAAGTATCTTCTCCCTCTGCTTCGGGTCGTCCTGCTCCAGCACCGAGTGCAGAGTGAGGAAGCTCTTCACAAACTCGGGGTTTCTCATAATCCACAGGTCCATGAAGGGCTGCATTGCCTGCTCAACAGAGCCGGCCTTTCCCATGTCAAGCGACCAGAGAATTGCCTTCAGGTCTTTTCCGAGCGGGCCTGAGAGGTGCTGGACAGAGAAGTACATCGCGTTTTCAAGGACAGGATTCACCCTCATGAATATTGTCATGTACAAAATGGCGAGTATGGACTCTTCCTGCGCCCTCATCTTGGTTATCTGAGCCATGAACGAGGGGTAGCTGAACACCACGTAGCTCAGAAACATTCCAACCGCCACAACGAAATACGCGAAGTTCCTGAACCCGATGATGAAGAAGGGGACTGCTGCCATTGCCCCGAGGATAAGGGTGAATACGGCCCCTGCGAGAACCTGCTCAGGTGTTACTGTGAAGCCGCATATCTTTATGTTGTCCTGCATGTCTTTCTTGCTTGCTTCCTTGAGGTGAAAGAAGCCAAGGTAGCCGAAGGCAAATGCGCAGTACTTCTCAAAAAAGGAGTTGAAGCCGTGCTCTTTTGACTCGTCAAACTTAAAGCTCTTGTACGTGCTGGAAACAAAGCCCAGCTCCTGGGTTCCGTCAGTAGTGAGGGAACGAAGCTTTCTGGCAACCTCTGCCTCAATGTCTGCTATGCTCTGCTGGGACGGTTCCATGCTCCTTTGTTTTATTGAGAACGCTCTTTTTAAATCTTTTGACGAAAAAAGGAGGATGCGCCCTAATACGCCTTGCCGTAGTTCAAGGCAACAATCATAAGGTCAGCGAAATCAACCCTCCCGTCCTTGTTGGCGTCGGCAAGGGGATTGAAACCTCCGCTCTTGCCGTAGTTCAGGGCAACAAGCATAAGGTCAGCGAAATCAACCCTCCCGTCACTGTTCAAATCCCCCTGTCCTGCTTCTTCCTGCCTGTTGCCTCCTCCTCTGCCCCCAAACTCAAAAGCGCCTATGTCAGGGCTGCTGTCCCTTGCGTTGCCGAGTATGTCGTCTTGGGGCATGTTGCTTTTGTCAGCAGCGTCAATTGCCGCGCTGCCTTCCCCTATCGCGCCGTATAGCTGCACAAGCCTTACAAACTCATCCCTTATAGTTGTTTTCCCGCTGAGGAACTGCTTTCTGGAATCATCCCACACCGGCAGAACTATGCTGCTCTGGTCAGGGTTGAGCTTCGGGTCCCCCTCAACCCTCTGCGTGTCGCTTGCAGGCGGAGGGCTTTCGCTTGGTGGCAATGGATTGCCGTTGTTCCAGAAAAGGTTGTTTCTCAGCACTATTGTTGAGGTGTCAACCCTGCCGTAGGTGTTTATGAAGCTTCCGCCCATGGTGCCGGTTGGGTCAGCAAAGATGTTGTTGTATATCCTTATATTCCTCACCTGCGGGTTGCTCCCCTCTGTGCCTATCCTGAACCCGAAGGCGCTTGCCCCTGAGTAGTCCCCCACTATTGTGTTCGCCCTCACAACAATGTCGCTTGCTCCCTTGAACTGGAAGGGAGCGGCCATTCGCTTGGGGGAGTTCCCTATCAGAAGGTTGTTCTCTATCAGGGCATCGCTAATCATCACTTGGTTCTGCTCGTCCTCCCCGAGCTGGATGAAGGCTTGATCGTTCTTTCCGTCATAGTTGAGGAAAATGTTCCTTGCTATAATATGCCTGGGGCTTCTCGGAGTTATGCCCATCGGGTTGTTCCTCAGAACCTCTCTTTTCAGCGTGATGAACGACTGTGCGTTCGGAGAGTTTCTCGCAAAGAATATGTTTCCTGTTATCGTGAGTTCTCCCGGCCTCACAGAATCAATCATGTCAGCGCCCTCTGCGCTGACATGGTCGTAAAAAAGGTTGCCTTCCACGACTATGTTCTTGGGGTAGTAAGGATCGCCTCCCCGGTTTATTTTGAGCAGCTCGTTGCACGCTCCCGGCGCGTTGTTGCCGTGGATGACGTTGTTTCTTATAATGACATCCTGAGCATCTTGAATGTGCATCAGGTAGTTTCCCTGCCTTCTTCCGCCGCAGTCGTAGTTTGTGCTGCTGGTTATCTCAAATCCCTCAATGATTATTTTAGCAGAGCCCTTTGTGTAAATCCCGAGAACAGAGCCGCTGCTGGGATTCGTGAGCTTGGCGTTGTAGGGATGCTCCGCCTTCAGAGTGACCCAGTCGCTGAATGACCTTGATGTAGTGATTGTGCCGGTGTAGGTGCCGTCTTTCACTATTACTGTGTCGCCTCCCTGAACCCTTGACAATGCTGCGGATATGCTTCTCCACGGCTGAGAGGATGTGCCGGGGTTGCTGTCATCGCCGTTCGTAGCAACGTAGTAGGTTGCTGCATGGACCATATTAGCTAGAAGAAAAAGGGAGAAAACTCCCAACAATAAACGCATATGTGAAGCATTCATTTTCAAGATAAAAATAAAAAATTATC
>CAYVGP010000020.1:0-10808 GCA_964451135.1 uncultured Methanosarcinales archaeon | reverse complement strand
TTTTTCACTGCCCAGATTAAGTGTTCGCAGCTCTCAGTGAACATTCTGCATGTGATGTTGGGCTGCGCATTTGGTTTGAACCACACCACGCTGTTGTTGATTTTAAGATCCAGATGTTGAAGTATGAACCCCATTAGATAAATGTTGTGAAATGAACCGCAAACCCATAAGCTCCCCCCATTTTTTAGCACTCTAACACTCTCGCTTATCCAATTAAGGCTAAACTCAAAATATTTGTCTTTTGTGAAAATGTCCCATGTTTCCTCTAATGTTATGTGTTTGCTGTATTTCCACCCGAGTCCTCTCTTCTTTGCTAGGCCGTAAGGAGGATCAGCAAAAACCAGATCTACTGAATTGTCTTCTATTTTTTTCAATTCGTCTAAACAATCTCCTTGAATTATTTTGTGTTCCGTGCTCATCTTTAATTGTTCCCTTTGAGGATTTATTTTCCTTTGCGTTCTTTAGATGACAAAATAGTTGTATCTTTATATTCTTTTTGGCGCCTAACATAACTAGCTCCCCTGATGCTTGACTGCTCATTTCTGACAAGTCTTATCTTCAGTGCTTCTCTTTGATGCCCTTTATCCTTTAATTAGATTTATATATTCTTTTCCCTTCCCTCCTCGCATGATAAAGGCTGTTATATTTGACCTCGACAACACCCTTCTTGACTTCATGAGGCTCAAGAGGGTGAGCTGCGAGGAAGCGATGGACGCAATGATAGACGCAGGGCTGAGCATTGAGAAGGAGAAGGCGCTGAAGCTGCTCTTCAAGCTCTACGACAAGTACGGGATTGAGCACAAGGAGATATTCCAGAAGTTTCTCAGGGAGACCACTGGGGGCATAGACTACAAGATACTTGCGAACGGGATAGTTGCTTACCGAAGGATAAAAAACGGGTTTCTGACCACATACCCGGGTGTGAGGGCGACGCTGATAGGGCTCAGGGAGAGGGGAATCAAGCTCGCAATACTCAGCGACGCCCCCAGGATGAGGGCTTGGACAAGGCTCGCAGCGTTGCAGCTGACAGAGTACTTTGACGCTGTGGTGACCTACGAGGACACAGGGAAGAGGAAGCCCCACCCCCTGCCTTTCAGAAGGGTGCTTTCAAGGCTGGGGCTCCCTGCCGAGAGCGTTCTCATGGTGGGGGACTGGCCCGAGAGGGACATAAAGGGGGCAAAGAAGATGGGGATAAGGACGTGCTTTGCGAGGTACGGCGCCCAGAACCCTGACATGAAAGTCAGCTCTGACTACGTCCTCAGCTCTGTGAGGGAGCTTCTGGCAATAGTGGACAAGGAGAACGGTGATGCGGGTGAGGGCTGAGCAGGTTGTGCTCTCAGGCTTTGCTCTTGTTTTCTTGGGCGTACTCGTCATAATAGCAGGCAGCATAATGGCCGCCTCTTCCCAGAAGTCCGACGTGAAGTTCGCAGTGGGGGGCTTCCTCGGCTTCATTCCATTCGGCTTTGCCAATGACAGGCGCCTCCTTTTCTTTGTGCTTGCTGTTTCGCTTGTGTTTTTCCTGCTCTTCGTTTTGAACATTATTGCTTTGAGAAGGGGGTGGTAGTGATGGGTGTGTCTGTTGTTGTTCCTGTGAAAAAAATCGGTAACTACAGCTCAGCAGTGAGACTCTCCCGGAACAGCGAGCAGGCGCTGCCGCCTGATTCTGAGCTTGTGCTTGTGTTCTCAACTAAGGAGGCGAGAGACTTCTTTGAGATTGCGCATTCTGTTTTGTTCGGCGATGTTTCTGTCAGGGCTGTCCTGTCTGAGAAGAAGAGCCCTTCCGGTCTCTACGATGAGGGCATAAGGGCCTCCTCAAACAGGAGCGTGGTGCTGACACACGAGGATGTGGAGTTTGGCGGCATTGAGTCACTTGTTGAGTCCCTTGAAGAGGGGGATGCGGCTGTTGTTGTTCCCTTCATAAACGATGCGTGGTCAGAGCAGCGTCTCAGGATACCTGCTTCAGCGGACCGCGAGTCTGTTGCAAGGGACGTTTACTCCTCCCTGAAGAAGAGAAGCGTGCCTTACTTCTTCTCCACCTCTGCTGCTATTGACAGGGATGCTTACAGCGAGCTGGGCGGCTTTTCGCCTTACCTCAGGAACGACTTCTTCACTGCCGAGTTCTCTGACAGGCTGAGAAATGCGGGGAAAAAAATTTATTTGGCTCCCTCTTATTTCCGCCGCCTTGGCAAGGGGGAGAGGTCCGCCTCTTTTCTCGGCACAGCCTTCTACGACCTCCAAAACATCTCCGGCGCCAGAGACTTTCTGGCGTATCTCGCTGAATCGCCCGCAAATGCCCTGCTTCACGTCACCTATATGCTTTACTGGCTGGGAAGGAAGACTCCTGCCGAGAGGGTTGCTCATGAAAAGGGACTTGCCTGAGGAGCTGAGGGGGCTTGAAGCGGGAAGCGTTGTTGCTGTCGTAATAAGGCCTTCGTCATCTTGTTCAGGCATTGACGGGTTTGACGGGGAAGCTGGGGCGTGGAGAGTGAGGGTCAAGTCCCCTCCTGTTGGCAACAGGGCCAATGAGGAGCTTCTGAAGCTGATGAGGCGCGCAGTGGGAAGCCCTGTTGAGATTGTTTCAGGCAAAACATCAAAGAAGAAGCTTCTGAGGGTGCTGTAAGGTTTTCACGTCTTGTACAGGGGGTTCCTTTGCCTTGTTGCATTGCTTCTTTTCTCGTACTCAAAAGGAACTATGGTCATGATATCCTTTGTCAGTCTTCTTGTGTCATACTCGTTAGTAGTGTGGATTGCCTCGTGCACGTCCACTTCTTCCGCTATTTCCCCGAACAGGTCGTCTCTGGCTACAAAGAAGCCCCAGCCAGGAACAGTGTAGCCGAGAAGCCCGCGCCCCATAAACGCAACCGGCTCTTTTTTCTTGTTTTTGAGAGGCACGAATTTTCTCAGGTCTCCAATGTCCCTTTCCCATCTTTCGAGGTACTCGGAAGAGTAGGCGCTGCTTGCGTAACCCTTATTAATCAGGCCAAGCAGGGGGTTTGTTACAGCAATGTAGTTCTTAGGGCTCATAACATAGATTCCTTCCTTTTTAAGCGGAGCATCGCTGCCTCTCTCCTTTTCTATTGCTTCAGCTATTTCGTCAAGGCTTCTTTTTCCTTGTTGTGTTGCCCATCTCATCTCTTGTTTTTCCCGGGTCTTCTCTTTTTGTTCTTTCCTATAATGAGGCCTAATCCAAGGCCTGCCAGTGCTGATGCGATAATCCAGAAAAACTTTTCTTCTCTTCTTTCTTCCTCGTATTCTTTTCCTTTATTAGCAGGCGCTTGTTCGCTTTCCCCGACATCCAGCTCAAACTCTGCTTCTGCGAGCATCTCTTTGTTTTTGTAGAATCTGACATCAACGGAGTGCTTTCCTTCCTCGGGGAATCTGTAGGAGAAGACTGCGGCGTTGTGCTCAGCCAAAACCCTGCCTGCGAACAGCACTCCCTTTTCGTTGCTTATCCTGAGCCAGACTGATGTTATGTCGTGCGCTTCCTCAGTGGTTTTGTTTTCAAGGGAAACTACAAAGGAAGTGCTGGTTTCTGCCTTAATCCTCTCAGGTGTGTAACCGAGATCAGCGGTGTAGCCGTTGACCTCTTTCTCAATCCCTGAGTCAACATGCGCAGTTGCTGATAAAGACAGCAATCCCAGCAAAATAATGTGTCCTAAAACAACAGCCGTCGCTCTTTTCATCTTTTTACCCCAGTTTGCCAGGTATTATTGTCGTGTTAAAATACTTTTTGAATCTTGCAACAATTGCACCACTCAGTAGCATAACTTTGTTCTGACAGAATTTGTGAAAGATAAACAGTCCTGCGGGCCGACGCAGATATGTTAGTGTTGAAGGGGTTGATGGGCCAAATCAGGAAGACGCGTTCTTCAGCGTGCTGCTTCATGTTCTCAGATTATTCCCGTATCCAAAATATAGGGGTATCCCGTTCCTTTTAATCTCTTTGATGAGAGGGTCTTTTTTTTTCATCTCGCTTATTTCAAAGAAGTGAGCCTCAATTACTCGTTTATATTTACGTTCTATCTTCTCTAAATGCTTCTTTACCCGGGTTTTGTTGCTATGCGTTTCCTTGGTAAGCACGATGCACAAATCAACATCTGACTTCTCGGTATATATCAGCTTTGCATATGAACCGAAGAGATAAACCTGATGGATGCCTTTAATGGATGACATCCTTCTTGAGATGTCCAGCATCATGGAGTAGATCTTAATTGGTAATTCTCTGAATCGCAAGTATTCTGTTCGTATTATGTTGAGAATTTGTTTCGTTGTTGTGTTTGCAAGGTTTAAAGAAAATAGCCTTTTTTCTTTTATCAATATGCCGTTCTTTATTAGGCTTTCCAATGCCTGATCAAGGGGAACATTGTGAATGCCTGTTTTGTCCTTGATATCTGTTCTTGTAAATCGGGAGCCAGGACTAATAGAAAACAGTGTTAAGACTATTACTATGTCCTTATTTACTAAGTCTGTTATCATGGCTCTTCCTCTTTTAGTAATTTGTTAATTTTTTTAAGATATGGCTCAACTATAAACGTAAGAAATTCTTTGGCTCGTTTCGCATATTTCTTCTTTAGAAATGCTGTTCCAGTGTAATATTGAACCTTGATTCGTTCTTTCTTTGCATCATTAAGATCGTCAGCAAGATTTCTGTATTCTTCAAACCCTTCTTCAATTAGATGAAGCACCTCCTTATCTTTTAGTAGCTCGCGAAGAACTTTGATAGTGGTTGCATGAATTTCTCGTTCAATTTTGAGTCTGTAAATTTTTGCTATGAGGAGTTTTGATACGTCATGCATCGCGTAATAACCAGAGATAATGCTCCATCGCGGATGAGTTTCCACTGTTTCAATGGCATGATCGCGGTTGTCTTTGTAAGAAGCAGTAAAGAATTGGACGTATCGTTCAAGTTCAGTCTCTTTAATTCTGGAAATCTTCTTTTCTTTTTCCAATACCTCAAGTTTTACCATTATTTTGGTAATAATTGGGTTTTATTTAAATATTTTACCATTTTTTAGCCAAATATTTTACCAAGAAAGTGGAAGGCCCAAAAAGAAAATACGCCGCGGGCGGCAAGCAAAAATCAGGGATTTTTGAGCCGCCCTTGGCTTCGCTTCGTTCCGCCGCGGGCGGGATTTGAACCCGCAAGCCCGTGTGGGCACTGGATGTGTGCGGTAATGCAGGTTTCTGAAGGGCTGCACGCCCTTAGCAATCCAGCGCAATACCAGGTTATGCGACCGCGGCACTCTTCTCAGGGTTTCAGCGCGCTTTTTAAAGATTTCTTATGCAGGGTTCCGCAATATCTCTGACTCTTCCTTTTTTCATCTTCGCTGATTGTTTCTCCTCTTTCTTTTTCTCGTTTTTCAGTAAGGCCTCGGCTTTGTCTGGAAACAATGACGCCCTGCGGAAGAATGGCTGTGCTCGCGTCACTCCGGACTCGCTGTTGCTCTTCTTTTGCTTTTATCTTCTTTTGCTTCTCCCTTCTTTTTTTCCTTTCTGTTTCCTTTCTCCGCATGCCCGGGGTTTTTCTTGGCTATCTTCCACAGCAGCTCAAAGCTCTTCCTGTAGCTCTCTGCTAGGGACTCGTTCTCTATGAGTATGACTGTGAGTGGCTCCCATATTATTATGCATACCTTGTTTCCGTAAACCATGGTCGGCGCAGGGCTGAAGTACTCCTCAGGAAGAAACCTGTAATGGGTTGTTTTCTTGTCAAAGAGGAATCCTGCCTTCTCGCTTGTCAGAAGCCTCTCATGTATTCCTGCATCCTCCTCCTTCATGAAGAACTGCTCCATCAGCACAGGGAACCTGCTCACAAAGTCCCTTTCGTCTATGCCGAAGCCTGCTAAGTCCCTCCCTGTTTTCAGCACGTCGTTGAGAATGAACTTGAACCCCTCTCTTCCTGTGTAGACCTCGACCCTTATTTCTTCTTTGGCAAGGTTTGCGAGCTTTGCGAGCTCAGGTATGGCCTCTGTTATCTTCTCTTCTTTCTCCCTCACAAGCTCTGCGAGTCTTGAGGGGTGGGCTGCCCTGAAGTGCTTTGCGTTGTCCTTTATGGTGTAGCTCACAAGCCCCTTCTGGAGCAGGCTTTCCAGGATGTCGTATATTGTGGTGCGGTGTATGCCTGTCCTTTCCTTTATCCTGCTTACCTTTGAGGGCCCTGCCTTGAGAAGTTCCACGTAAACTTGCGTTTCGCTCTCGTTGAGCCCTGCCTCTTCAAGTGCCTCATGGATGCCCATGCTGTTTCGGTGGCGCTCCTCATATAAATAGTTTGTTGTCCTTTTTTCGACAACATAGATATATAAATGTTGCTACTATAAAGTAAATATCATGCCAGGGGAGAACAAAGCAAGCAAAAGCCTTGAGGAAATCGTGGGGAATGAGTCCGCTGAAAACAGCTCCCGCCCTGCAAGGCTTCCCTATTCAAGGCTCGGATTGTCAGCAGGGATAGGGCTGGCCCTTGGGGGCATGAACGCTCTTTTCTCCGGCCTGGCATTTTCCCTCGGCTCATACGCTGTGGACAGGTTCAAGAAGAAAAAGAAGGCGCCTCTCAGAAACTACTCCTTTGACTTCTCTGTGGGCTCAGCGATGGGGGGCATGGGAAGCTCAATCTACAGGGCGATAAACAGGGCGGTTGAGGGCGCGTCTCTTGAGGCATTCTTGGGCAGGGCCGCCCTTGCCGTTGGTCCTGGCAACTGGGCATTCACCTTTCTGTATCACGTCACTGACAGCATTGTGAAGAGGGGAACAAGGCTTTACCAGTCACTATGGAAGCGCCTGTCCCGGAATTACATCAGCGACGTCAAGGAAACAACAAAATGGCTCGGCGTGCCTCTCGCCCTGACCGTGAACGGCTACCTCGGCGGCTATCCCGGAATAATAGCTGCTGACTCTGCCTACAGGTACGTTGTGGGCTAGCACACATCCGTCAACTGCCCAAAAGAAGAATTTTTTTAAACATTGGCTGCCTACTGCCTGAAATGGCAGGGCGTCCTGCGTTTTCTCTTGAGGACATAGTATATGTTCCGAAAGTTGAGCTTATATTTGCCGGGAAGATTGACAGTGTGAGGCGCCCTCGCGTCTATCCCGGAGACCTGGTTTCTTATCCAGCCTTGCCAGGGGCAGGAGAAAGTGCCGGGCAGGGAAGGGTTGAAACCCTCTTCTTTGACCCCGGGCAGAGGGCTTGGAGGGCATACGTGAGGGCTGAGGGCTCTGCTGGGCATGAAACCCAGGGAACGCCTTTTGGGCCTATTTGCCTCTCTGACCTTAAGCTTGTGGAGTCCTCAGAGGGGGAGATGGAATTCGTGCCGGGCCAGCAATACTGGGTTCTCGTTGAGTACCCCCTCGGCAGAACCCAGGTCCTTGCTAACAGGATTCTCTCCGTTGCCTTTCCCAACCTATTTCCTGAGAAGCCCGAGTCTTATGAAATAGCGGTGACAGGCGAGGTGCTGGCGCAGGATAGTCTCGCGAAGAACCCCCGCGTTTACCTTGCAAACCCCTTTCACAGCGAGATATACAGGATCAGCGGCTCTGAGCTGAGGAAGGCAGCGAGGCACGAGGGATTTTAGGGGTTTGGTCTGGATGAATACGGAGGCCAGGACTCAGCTTGTGAGAGCACTCGCTGCTTCATGATGCGCTTTCTGTGAGGAATGGCATAAGTTTTTTCTCTGCTCTCCTGAGGTTTTCCTGGAATGTTTGCCTTCTCACTTTTGCAATCTCCGCCAGCTCCCCCAAGTGAATCTTCCGGGGGTAGTCGTAATAGCCGTGTTTCACAGCAAGCTCAATCGCCTCTCTTTGCTTTGGCGCAAGCTTGGGGTAAATCCGGGGCATGAAAACGTCTCGCAGCTTTGCCTGTATGATGTATATCAGCTTAACATCAAAAACAGGGACTTCCATGATTTTAAGCAGAGTTTCCTTGTCCCAGCAAGCCAATTCCCAGTCTTCAAACCCGTCTGTTCTCTGCACAACCGGCTTCACCTGGATTATTCTGGGGTCGAAGACAGGGGAGTAATACTGCTTCTCAATCGGCTCTTCATTAAGGCTGAAGAGGTGGTTTCCCTTCTGCTCCATCCTTTTTATTGACTTTTCTTTTTTCAGGTCTCTTATGAATCTTCTTTTATTCTCCTCGCTGCCTTGCAGAATGTGCAGCTCTGTGTAATAGAACTTCTTTTTTTCCTTCCACGAGTTTATCAAATACACGAAGTCTGTCACACGGTGTTTCACGCATCTTGGCCTTAGCAGGCAGTTCTTGTGCCAGATTTTGAATTTGGCTGTCCACATGAGTTTGCGTAAGCAGGGGTGATATATAAATTTTTCAATTATTCCTGCATATGCAGGGTAAAATAAATTATTCTTGTTTAATTTGTAACCACTTTATGATTACTAAATCAACAAGTTACAGGGTCCTGCTGGTCAATGCGCCCACTCATGGGAAGGAAAGCGCTGCCGGAAACTACGCTGTTTTTCCTGCAATGGGCACAGTTAATCTGGCCACGAGAATAATGAGGGATTACCCCGGTGTGGCTGTAAAAGTGGTGGACGGGGGAATCAGGACAACAGAGGAGATAAGAAGAGCAATAGACGAATACCGGCCATCGCTTCTTGCCATCAGCGTTCTGACTCCTACCTACAAGCAGGGGCTTGAGCTTGCCAGCTACGCTAAAGAAGCGCTCGGCTCAACAACAGTGCTGGGCAATGACCACGCCAGTTTTTTCCCTGCGTTGATACTTGAGAAAAGGCCGTACATAGACTACGTTGTGCAGGCAGAATTCGGGGAGGAAGCTCTCTCATACATCGTGGGGCTTGAACTGGGGGCATCGCCCAAACTCCGCTTCGCCAATCCGCGCGGGCGGGAAAGAATTCACTTCAGGAACACAGGCGGCAGCATCCGGAGCCTTTCCTTCAGACAGGCGAAGTTAAGCGAAATAATAAACAGTCCTGATGACATACCTGACTTGTCATTAATCAGCGATGAGCTCTCTGAATACGCAAGGGCCTTTAATGAAAAATACTCGGCTTACCATAAGAGCGAAAGAAGGCCCTCAGTGATAAACAATGTCAGGGGCTGCGGAAACGGAGAATACAGGTGCACCTACTGCGGGATTTACGACCTCAGCCTGAACGCGGGCAAGCCCTCAATCTTCTGGGAAACCGTGAGGAGGCACAACGAGGAGCACGGCATAAACTTCTTTTTTGAGGTCTGCGACAGCTTCCTCACCTTCCAGAGCTACATCAAGCAGCTTATCAAACTTAAGCCCTTTGAGCCAGAAGAGAAAGGAATTGAGTTTGAGGTTTACGCAAGGGCCAATGACGTAGTCAATATCCCTGAGGCAGTTAACTGGCTCAGGCAACTCAACGTTGCAAGGGTCAATCTGGGGCTTGACTCGGGCGATGACAACATGCTGGCATTGTTGAGGAAAAGAAACCAACACAGAAAAGGGCTTTTAACCCCCTCGCAAATAAACTACGAAGCTGTAAGAAAGCTTGCTGATGCGGGCATAACAATACATGCCTCTTTTCCGCTGGGGTCGCTGGGGGAAACAGAGGAGTCCCTTGCAAAAACAGCTGACTTCATTGAGAGAATTGCCGAAGACTTTGCCCCTTATTTAGCAACCCTTGAGGCCTCAGTGCTCGTCCCACTTCCAAACTCGCCTGCGTGGGATATGCTGCTGTCAAGGAATAACTCTGCGTTCAGCTACAGAGGGGGGCTTGAGCGCATGCTTGAGCACGCAGGGATCAGCATATCAGAAAAAGACAGGGCTCTTCTCAGGAGCAAATACCTCAACAAGGACCTGCTGGACATGGGAGAGCTGGCAAGGGACTGGGTGAAGCACTTCACCCATGTTGAATGGGAGATGATTGAGGAAGCCGAATCAGGAGTGAAGGAGATTGCGGGAAGCATTGGGGCTGTTTACGGACAGGCGATTTAGGCTGGATGGAGTGAAGTGTAGCAATAAAAATCTCCAGCGAAGGGTTCCTGACACATTTATGGGCATTTTTTGGTTGAGGCCAGGGGCGCTTACACAATGTCATTTTGTATCCACTTAAAAGAGACGAAACATTTATAAATTGTTTTTCATCACCCCTTCTTATGGCTGAAAACGGATTCCTTTCTTTGGAGGCAAGGGCATTTCCCTCTGCAAAGGTCATATATCAGGGCAGGGAGGGAAGCGTTGAGATTCCTCGCATTCACCCGGGCGACAAAGTGAGATACTCCGCGGGCAGTGAAATCACTTCTGCAGATGGCGTTGTTGAAAAGGTCTTCTTTGACCTGGACGAGAATGTCTGGAGGGCGTATCTTGTTGAAAAGAATCCTGCAAAGGAGAGCGGCTTCTCAAAGGGCCCCCTCTATCTTGACAGTCTATCCCTTGTTGAGTCTTGTAATCAGAGGTTTCCCCCTTCCAGGAATGTAGAATACATCCTGCGTGTGGATTACCCGAACTCAGAGCTTCAGGAGCTTCTTCTGAAAATCCTTTCAAAGCCTTTTCCAGGAACTTTCGCTGCCAAAACCCCCTTGAGAACCGCTGATGTTTCTGCCTTTGTGCTGACGCAGGACACTCTGGGGGAAAACCCCTCTGTGTACCTCGCGAACTCAAGCATGAGCGAGATTTACGAAATCAAGGCAAATGAGCTTGAGAAAGCCCCTGCGTTTGCCCGTTTCTAATTGGATGCATTCTTTAAAAAGCAATTTAGCGTGATTCTTGGAGCGGCCGGGACAAGATTTATAAATAGCTCTTGATTCTCAAAAAACTGCGTGCAGCGGGGTGGGGCAGTCAGGAGTGCCCGTCGGGCTCATAACCCGGAGGTCAGAGGTT
>CAYVGP010000019.1:0-11061 GCA_964451135.1 uncultured Methanosarcinales archaeon | reverse complement strand
ACCCGTGGCGAAGTGCGAAACAGAAAAACAGATGCGCAAAAAGCGCCAAAAAGCAGCGCTCATACATGCAGAAAGAGTGTCAGAAATCATGAGAGAAAACCACGGGGGAAGAAAACCTGCAAAGCTCACAGCATCAACACAGCAGATTAAGAGCCCCCTCACCCGTTTCAGTCACTTAATCAGGCCGTACTTCTTCAGAAGCTCCTTGAACCTTGAGAACTCCTCTGTCTGCTTCAGCTTCTTCAGGTGCGGAGGAGGAACGCTTCTCAAAAAGAAAGTTGCGAGCTTGCCAAGCTCCTTCATGTCCTCCTTCACCTCGTCAAGCTCCTGCTTGGGAAGCAGCTCCTCGCCCTCGTAGCTGTCCGCCTCTGCCTCTATGTAGTCGTCCTTTGCAGAGCCAATAAGATTCAGCCGCATGAGGAACGAACGCAGAAGCCCCATCTTCTTCCTCTCAATCTCCTCTTCCTCCTCCCGAATCTCCTTCTCCTCCTTCTCAAGAAACTCGTACTGCTCCGCAAACTCCTCCTTTGTCTCCTCAATATCCTTCATTACCTCGGGAGGAACCCGCTTGGCCTTGAAAAAGTCAAGAAGCTGCGAAAAGAATGACCTTGGAGGGGCGAAATCCTCGTCATCCGCCTCCTCAAGCAGCTCGGTTTTCGTTATATCCACGTACTCCTCCTCGTAAACAGGGGCATCGTTCTTCTTATTTTTAGTCCTGAAAAGAGGCTTGGGCTCCTTCTTTCTCAGGCTGCTCAGGTAAGAGTCAAGCTCTTCGTTAAAGATTTCCTGCCTTTTCTTTGGAGCCATGCTTCCCCTCTGGCGTAAATGTCTGGTTAAAAAGGTGCTGCCGAACCAGCACTTCTGCCTGACTAAAAAAAGAAGGCACTTCTATAAAAATATTTGCTTTTTCTACGAGGAAAGCCACACCGCAACAGGCGAAACCACAAATCAAGAGCTGTGGCTTGATTCCGGAAAGCGTCTTTACCTCCAATTACTTTCTTGCCCTCGGCTTCCTGCTTTTTCTTCCCCTGCGGGAAGCAACTCTTCGGCGAGGCCGATTTTTCGCAGGAAATAAGGCGCTACTACCGCTGCCGGCAATCCCCCCTCTCCCCCCTCTCTTCTTTTCCCCGGACGAGATTGAGCCAGCAAACCTGGATATTATCTCCCTAACCAGCTCCCTGTCCCACCCCTTGGCCAACAACAAGTCCTCAATTTCCTGAATGCTCAAGCCGTGCGCGACCCCGTGCTTGATAAATCTGTGAACAGACCTGACGTGGGCTCTTTCCACGTGCCTGAAGCGTTCCCGGAGAGCCCTGCTGAACCTGAAGTACTCTGCCTCAGCCAACAGCAGCGAAACCCCCCTGCCAAGAACCAGCAGCAAGGTTCCTGCAAAAAACGCGAAAGCAATGCCGAGAAAGGTGAAAAACTCGTACGGCCCTGTTGCTTGGGAGACAAGAGCTGAGGGAGCCTCAGTCTCCGAGTTTTTCACTGATGCGACAGAAAAGCCGTTTACTCTGCCAACAGCTGAGAGTGCTGCCTTGCTTTGCTGCGCACTGAGCTGCGGCCCCGCATTACTTCCCCTGTTCCCGCCATCTCCCTCTGCCTGATCCTGCGAAGCTGGCCCTGAGCCCGCAACACCCAAGCCCTCCCCTTTCTGCAACAGGGCAGAAGGCCCTGAGGAGTTGGAGCTGTTCTGCGAAGAGGACTGGTTAATCACAAGAGTGGAGTTGGAAGAGGAGTTGGAAGCGCTGGAAACAGACTCATTAACAGAGGAAGAATTAAGGGAAGAGGATTCGTTGTTCTGCGAGTTCTGGGCCCTCACAAACCCGCCTCCGCCCCCTCCGCCGCTTCCGCCGGAGGACTGCTGCTGGCACCCCTCGTCCACCTGCCCGTCGCAGTTGTTGTCAATTTCGTCATCGCACACCTCCTCCTGCCCTGGATTGACGGAGTTGTCGTTGTCATTGCAGTCAGTGCCTGAGCCGCAGCCCTCAATGAAGTATCCGTCCGAGTCAATGTCGGCGCACTGCTGGCTTACCTCTGAATGAGTCAAGCCGCTCACAACAAGGAAAGAGGAGTTCGCAGTGCATGTGTAGCCGTAGTGAGGCAGACCGTCGCAGGGCACGAAGTATTCCCCCGGAGAGTTGCACTTGGAAGAGACAGAGAACAGGGACACGTCCTCTCTGTCCTTCACGCATATGTAGTCAGTTGACGAGCCCACCCTGTCAACATAAACAGTCTTGTTTCCTCCTGAAAGGTTAAGCCCCTTCACCATCACGTAGCCGGAGGAGTTGGCGTACCTCTCCACTGTTACCCGCGACATGTCAAGCGCGGATGATGAAAAGTCAAAAGAGAACGACACAACAGTGGCGTTTCCATCCAGAATCTTAAGACTCCTTGTTTCATTAAGCACAATGCTCGTGTTCTCAGAGCCGTCTATAAGGAGGCGAGGGGAAAGAGACGAAGTGTTGATAAAAGAGGCGTTTCCCTTCAGCCTGTCAAGAGAGTCAGGCACCCCGTCGTTGTCGTCGTCATCATCGTATATGTCCGCTATGCCGTCCCTGTCAAAATCAGGGAGGTCAAGCACTGTAAGCCAGAATGAGTCGCTGGTGTTGAGGTATGCGTCGCTTATTGTGACATTTATGAGGTAAAGGCCGGACTGGGACGAGTTCGGAAGCCACTGCCCGGAGGAGTTGAGCGGAAAGGAGTAGAGAACAGAAACAGAGTCGTTGTCAGGGTCGTAGAAGGACACGTTGAGGGAGAAGAGCTGGCTCTCGTTGATGGTGCGGTTGGGCAGGGGCTCAAGGAAAACAGGGGCCCTGTTCAGGTTCAGCACTGAGACGTTCCAGGAAACGCTCGCATTGAGCTGGCCGTCGCTCGCAACAAACAAGACGCTGTGATTCCCGGAGTCAGAGAACCCGGGCGAGTAAGTCCAGGAAGAGTTCGTTGAGACCAGCACGCCGTCAAGGTACCACCAGAAAAGAAGGGGCTGCCTGTCAGAGGAGTTCTGGGAGAAAAGCTGGGATGAGTTCTCGTAGAGGGACACGCTTGAGTTAGGATAGTATGAGAGTATGACAGGGGGCTGGTTCTCCTCAACAACAACAGACACAGGAATCTCAAAAAGCCTTTTGTTGGAGTAGTTTGCCCGCAGAGAGTACCTGTAAACACCCACTGAAAGAGAGGAGGAGTTCACTGACAAGGTGAGGTTCGCGCCCTCGTAGGGCTGAAGAGAAACCCCTGAGGGAAAAACGCTTATGAAAGGAACATCCGAGGAGAGAAAAGAGGCCCTCACAGACACGTTGACAACTGCGCTGCCGTCAGACTTCAGCCCAATAGCAAGGTCAGGGTAATTTTCTGAGAGAAACCTCAGGTCAACGAGGTAGAGGGACTCGGAGGCATCAGAAAGCAAGGAATTCACGTGCTGGGACACGAGAGTGCTTGAGTACCACGAGGAACCGCTCCGGTGGAGAAGGTAAAGGTCAACATCAACAGACGAGTTCTGCCATCTGGCGCTCACATTAACAACATATGGCCCCAACATTCGGGGGCACCATGATGAAAAGTTAAGAGGCACGGATATTGAGCCCTGCGTGTTTGAGACATTGAGGGAAGAGCTGCACTCAAGAGAAGAGTTGTCAGCGAAAACCATGAAAGAGAGGTTCTTCGGCGATGCGTCGTTTTTCACAGACAGGTTCAGTTGCGAGGTGGAGTTTGGCGAGAGGTAAACAACAAGGGACTGTGGCGAGACATTGAGCTCGCTTGCGCCTGTGACGCTGAGGTTGAACCATGTCTGAGACGCAACGTAGTAGGAGTGGACAGCAAGCCAGTAGTTGTCAAAAAGCACGCCGGAGGCGGAGATATATTCCGTGTTTGTATTCTCGTTGCCGGACACCGCAACCATGTGGCCTGAGGGGGCGAAGAGGTAGAGGTCAAGGTCGTTTGTTGAGGATGACCACGACAGGTTTGCCTTAATGGAGGAGTAAAGTCCCATGCTCAGAGGAAAATAAAGCCAGTCCCCGAAACTCACAACAGAATTCCAGCAGCCAGAGCAGGAGTCATCTCCGTAGCCGGACACAACCGCGCTGTCAATCACAGGCACGCTCAGCACAACAGGAAGCATTGCTTCTCCCTTGGAAGAGTTGAAAACAAAGTACCCCTGATACATTCCCGGAGAGGCGTTGAGAGGAAGGGAAATGTTGATGTAAAATTCCTGAGAACCCGGCTCCAAGGAAAGCGAAGACGGAAGAGAGAAGGCTGCTCCAAGCTCCCTGCCAAACATGTCCTTGAAGGATGTGGCTGAAAGATTGAAGAAGATGGAGGCGTTGCCGTGATTCTCCCCCGCGAAGGCATAGGAGCTGTTTTCTCCGGGCTTCGCGTAGAGCTCTGCAAAGGGGTTCCCTTCGTAGGAAAAGAAGAAGTCCCTGTAAACAGCCCTTGAAACGTTTATGAGTCCTGCTCCCTGCTCAAAGACGTTCTCTGACACGCCTGCGTAAGCAGAGCCGATAAGCCTTTTCCTTATCTCCCCCAGCGACCATGAGGAGTTGTAGTCAAGCATCAAGGCAATTGAGCCGGAAACAAAGGGAGCGGACATGGAGGTCCCGCTCTTAAGGACATGGCTGGAATCCCCGCAGGTTGTCCCTGATGTGCCCGAGGCCTTTGCTGCGCAGATGTTGTAGCCGGGAGCGACCACGTCAGGGTCAAACCTCCCGAAGGCAGAGGGGCCCCTCGCGCTGAAGGCGGGGATGCTGTCATCAGAGATGTCAGGGGTGTCCTGGTCGTTTGAGGCACCAACAGTTATGACCCCGTAGGCAGAGCCGGGCGCTGCAATCGTGTTGTAGCCCGGGCCGATGTTTCCTGCTGAAATCACGACAGGAACGCCCAGCTCGGAGAGGGCGGTTGCAACAACGCTTGTTGCATCAGCAAAGGGATCATTCGGGGCTGCTGCGCCCCCGATAGACATGTGAATGACGTCAGCGCCGTTGGCGTATGCGTAGTCCAAGCCCTGAACCATTGCAGAAGTGGAGCAGTATCCCGCAGAATCGCACACCTTCACAGCCATCAGAGTCACATTCGGGGCCACGCCCCTGAAGCTTCCCTGCGCCCCGATTATAGCGGCAACGTGGGTGCCGTGCCCGTTGTCATCCACGGGGTCAGCGTCGTTGTTCACAAAGTCGTAGCCGGAAGCAACCCTGCACCCCGCGCCTACCGACGAGCAGTTCCCGAAATCAGGGTGG
This sequence comes from uncultured Methanosarcinales archaeon, assembly GCA_964451135.1. Lineage (GTDB taxonomy): Archaea > Nanobdellota > Nanobdellia > Woesearchaeales > JAADFO01 > CAYVGP01. The sequence goes on along the minus strand of CAYVGP010000019.1, from coordinate 5,830 downwards.
GTGTAGTCAATCCCGGTGTCAAGCACAGCCACCACCACCCCTGAGCCGGTAATGTTCCTTGAGAACAAGTAGTCAGCGCCTATTGAAGTCAGGGGGATGCTCATGGAGGTTGCCTGGGCAGAAGGGGAAACAGGCACATCGGGGTCAAGGCGGAACACCCTGTTCTCAAACACAAGGACAGAGGGGTCCTTCCTGAGAGCATCTATGTCCCTCTTTGAGGCCAGCGCGACAAACCCCCTGATTGCGCGGAGCTCCCTCATCTTCCTCACCCTCTCCATTGCCTTCCTTGAGGCAGGAGATGAGAGATACGCAGGAACTCTCTTTGAAGAGGCCTGAGAGGACAAGGAATTAATCCTTGCGATTTCTGAGAGTGTCTGGGCTGCCTTTTCCCTGAGAGAAGCAGGGCTTCCCCCTTCCGACAGCCTCCTTTTGGCAGCAGCCCTTATTTCCCTTGCTTCAGGCCTCACAATTGCAACTGACAGCCTGGAGCTTAGAAAGGGGCCGCTGCCCGCAGCATTATTGGAGCTGCCCCTTCGCACAGACGAGCCAGCCAGAGCAGAAACAGAAGAGCCAGAAGCAGAGGCGCCCTGCTGCTGGGTAGCTGCCAAAGCACCCCCGCTGCCCCCGACAGACAACACAACAACCTCAGAAGAAGGGGAGGGCTCCTTGGGAAGATAAGCCCCGGCATTAAATGAAAGGAGAGAAACAGGGAATGCCAAGGCAAAGCAGAGCGCTGCCGCAGCCAGAACTCTCTGCATGATTCTGCCACCCCTTTTTGCCACCATCAACCATTAAGCCGCAGCGACTAATATTAATATTTTATGATGTTGTTTAAAAGCGCTTAAAAAAACAGGACAAACGAGGATGTGCTACAAGCGCTTGAGGATGTCGTCAACAACCTCTGCGTTCCAGCCGACTTCAAGAAGAATGGAGCGTATCTCCTCCTTGCTCCTTCCTGCCTTGATTGAGGCAGCGATGTAGTCCTCAAGCTTGTCCAGCTCCCCATGGACAATGTTGACGCCGTGGGCCTGAAGCTCCCTGTCTATCCTGAGCCTTTCCTCATCAGAAAACCCGGCAAACCTTTTCGGCTTCTTGAAGTAATAAAACGCGAAGCCGCTTATTGCCGCAGCAATTACAACAAGAATAAGCGGCCACAGCAGCGAGCCGCGCTTCTGAGAAGGCGCACCTTCCGCTGCAACGCCCTGCTTTTGCTCAGGCTTCTTCTCCTCGCTGGGCTTTTCCGGCGGGGCAGCTGCCTCGCCTGTTGCAGCAGGAACCCCTTCAGCAGAGGCCTCCTCCTCCGCGCTAGGTTCCTGTGCACCCTCTGACGGGGCCTCTTCAGGGCTCTTGCTGGAAACAGAGATAGCGAAGTAGCTGAGACCCGGGCTGGTTGCCTCGTATTTGACAAATGAAGAGTCGCTTCCAACCTTCTTTGTGGGAAGCTCAACCCATCCCTCTCCTGAAACATACCTGTAAAGCGCAACCCTGTCCTCGCCAATGCTGTTGTTCGTGAGCCACTCCTTGCTCACCTTGAACTTGATTGTGACAGCCTCAACATCATCATCAGCGAGTCCCTGCTCCTCCACCTTGACGTACTTGAAGACCTTTTTCTCAAGCTTCTTCTGGAGTTCAGGAGCTTCCTTGAGATGAACAACTGTGAGCTCAACCTGGTTGTCAACATCCCGCTTAACAGCCACAGCAAGCTCAGTGAAGGGAATCTGGTCAGAGGCAATGCTTATCTTTGCCTTTGAGCCCTTGGAGAGCTGGCTCCATGCGTGGCTTGCCTTGGCCCCTTCAATAGAGGATGAAGCCGCGCCGCCGCCCCCGCCGCCCCCGCCGCTGCTGCCGCTGGATGACGCAACAACGATTGAGTACGCCTGTGTCAAGGATGATGCCATTACGTTCCCGTTTGTGTCGTTGCACCTCACATAGTAGGTGCCTGAGGCATCAGAAGTGAATTCCTGGCTGAATGTGTGGACCTTTCCTGAGCCGGACATCAGGTTCGCCATTGAGGAGAAGCTCTTGTCAGAAGAGTCGTACTTGCAGTAGCCGTTCTCATTCGTGGTGACATTGAGCGTCAGAGTAACAGTCGTTGTGCCCGAGGAGTATGAGGAGATGGTGCCTGTGGGGGCGATTGTGTCGTTTACTGTGAAGTTGTGCCACACCGCCCTGCTCCTTCCTGCGCTGTCAGAGCAGTTCAAGGTTAAGACGTAGTTGCCGTTCGTGAATGCCTCAACAGTTCTCTCAAAGTGGTAGGTGATGCCGCTCTGCGAGCTTGCGTTTGTCTTCGGGACTGTTGCTGCAGCAAATGTCTCTCCCGAGGACTTTGAGATGTTGTAAACGCAGAGATTGGTTGCGGGAGAGGACTCTGAGACGTTGAAAGACACAACCACCATGCTGTTGTTCTCAACAGAGGAGTTTTCAGGATTGATTATAGTTATCTGGGGGGGCGCGGCGTCTGAAACAGACAGGGTGAGCCAAGGCGTTGCGTTGACGTTTCCGAAGGTGTCGTTGACGTATATTGCGAGCTTTATTCCCCCTGTGTCCTCCTCAAGCACAGTGTAGCTTATGTTCACCAAGGCGTTCTGCCCACTCAGGTTTGTCATGCCGTACTTCGCGCTTGAGGTGTTTTTTTGAATCCATGCGTATGAGAGGCTGAGGGAGGTGTCATCGCTGACATTGACCCATAAGTAAACAACGTCGCTGGTCTGCGCAGAGGTTGCGCTTATTCCGAGGTAGTTGTAGTACTCGTCCGTGCCGTTGGCGCTCTGACCGTTTGAAAACCCGAGCACAGAGTTTGCTGTGCCGCTCAGCACAGCTACATAGGAAGAGCTGCCCGTGGTTGGGCTGGTGAGCTTGAGGTAGCCCGATGCGTCGGAGGCAACCCCCGAGGCGACAGCGTTGACCTGGGCCGAGAGATTTGCGGCTGTGAGGGCAACGCCAAGAGGAGTGAAGTTGAGGCTGTAAGTGGTTCCATCCACTATGAACGAGAAGGAGTTCGTGGCAGGTATTTCGTCAGTGCCTGTTGTTGTTCCTGCGCTCAACCCAAGCAGGTTGTATGCGGAGTCCGCCACCGAAACTATCTCTATTGAGGACGAGGAGCCGGTTGTCAGGGACTCAAACACAACAGCGTTGCTGCTCGCATAAACCGACACGTTTGAGAGCGAGGAGTTCAGCTCTGAGGCGATTGAGGCTGCTGTCCTGTTCACGCCCGCGGAGAGGTTGTGGTACTGCGTTGAGCCGCCGTCCACCTTTATTGCGAGAGCGTCATTTTTGAGAACAGCCGAGTTGTTGTAGCCAGGGGTTAGCCCTGACTGGATGTCAGCATAGGAAAGGTTGAGGGGGTAGGAGGGGCCTGCGTAGCTGCTCGTCAGGGTTATCCCGCTGCCATCTCCTGATGCTGTAGCGTTGTGCTGGGATGAGAGCGCATTTATAGCAGAGATTAAAACTGTCGCAATCTGTCCTGGAGTAGAGACGCTGTAATTGTTCGGCCATGAAACATTGACCCCGTTTATTATTATGTGGCCTGCCCCGAGGTAGGAGTTCTGGTCCATGCCCCCTGAGAGCTGGACAGAGGAGTTTGAGGCAGGGCCGTCAGAGCCGGTAAGGGAAGCTGTGACAAGCTGGCTCTGCTGGGTGTCGTAGGTTCCGCTCACTGCGTAAACTATGTGCTGCCATGTTGTTATGTTGAGGCCTGCTGACTCGTTGTAGTACCTGTAAGACTCTGTCAGAGAGCCGTTGCTTATTGTGACATTCACATAAGCAGACATGTTGGTTATGTTTATCACTATGCTATTTCCCCCTGAGCCGGAAGCAACAGCTGTCCATGTGACCGAAACAGTAGTGCCGTTTGCTGCTGTGGCCGTGCCGTTAGGAGAGGGCGAATCCCCTCGCAGCTTGTTGTAGGTGCTCTGGTTGTAGACAGTGAAGTTCCCCTGGTTTGAGCCTGTTACTTTGGCTGATGTGGCTGCAACAGTGTCGTTGAAGGTGTAGTACTCAAGGTTTGAGGCTGTTAACGATGCGGAGGTGGCTGCAGTGGTGCTGGCATTGTAGTAGGGCGCCCTCGTGTTGACGCTGAAGTTTATTGTCTTTATTCTCTGGTTTGTGAGTATGTCCTGCATAGTTGCTGTGACGGGTATGTCTATGTTGTCAGAGAGCGGGGATGAGGGAACGAAGCTGCACACAGCTGAGGAGTTTGTGCCTGTGCAGCTTATGTTTCCCGCAGAGTAGGTGTATGCCGTGCCGTTGAGATTGACTGTGAGGGTTGAGAATTTGAGGCCTGTGCCTGAGTCAGAAAGGTTTATCCTTACCTGCAAAGAGGCGTTGTTTGTCTTCTGCCCTGACACAGGAGACAGGAAGGTGATTGAGGGCGGCAATGAGTCCACCACTATGCTGTCAAATGCGGCTGAGCCGATGTTGCCTGCGTAGTCCTCTGCCCACACATAAACAAGCACAGTTCCCTGAAGGGCGTTTGTGAGGTTTCCGGAGCCGCTTCCGGAAGCATTTACCTGCGTTCCTGTTCTTGTTCCGCTGTTGTTAATGAAGCTGTAGTAGATGTAGCGTATGCCTGTGCCTGTGTCAGAGAAGCCTGTCCATGTGAAGTCAAGGGTTGTGTCTGTTGAATATGTTGCCCCGCTGTCTATGCTCACAGAGCCGGGAGAAGGCACCACGTTGTCAACAAACACAGGCTGGGTTGTGGAGCCGGTTCCGATGTTTGCGCCGTCGCTCGCGTTGGCAAGGAAAGTGACATTGTTGTAGTTCACGTTCGCAGAGGAGTTCCAGAGCACGTAATAGTTGGTGTCGCTGTTGTTTGTGTCGTTCCCTATGAGGTTCCACGTTGAGCCGTCTGTTGAGTAGTAGAACCACACGACCTGCACAGTTGAGTTTCCGTTCACATCCGTGACTGTGGCGTTCACGTAAATCATGCCTGAGAGGTTCAGCCCGGGAGTTGGATAAACAAGAGTAACCTGCGGAGGCATGTCGTTTTGCAGTGTTGTCCATGTTGTTGAGACGTTTGTGTTGTTGATATTGCCGTATGAGTCCCTTGTCTGAAGCGTTATCGTGTAGGAAGTCAGGTTCAGGAGCCCTGTGGCGTTGAAGCTGTTCTGGGAGCTGTTAAGCGTGGAGTTGAGAGCCCCGTTTATGTAGACAAGCGTGTTGTTGAAGTCGTCATCAGAGGGGTTCGTCCATGTCCAGTAAAGCCATGACGAGCCGCGGGAGGCGTTTGTAAGGCCGGAAACACTTGAAGGCGGCCTCGTGTCCTGCACAGTTATCACTATTGCTGTGTTGTTCGTGTTTCCTGACGTGTCATTCACGGAAACAAGGAGGGAGTACTGGCCAACCCCCAAGGCAGTGTTGTTGGTGAGAAGCCCTGTGGAGGGGTTTATGGCGAAGTTCGTTGTGTCGTTGATGAAGTAGGAGTCAATGGCTGTGTTGTCAGTCGCGTTCAGGTCGTAGGCAAACGGCGTTTTCCTCTCAACTGTCTGGTCCTGCGGCAGCTCTGTCCATGCCGGGTAAATAACATCAACCACTGAGAGCTGGAAGGGGGAGCCGAGCTCAACCGTTGAGTTGAACACCACGGATGAGTCGTTGGAAAGCACAGCAAGAAGCTCGCCGGTGAATGCCCCTATTGATGAGGAATTCATGCCCACAAGGAGGGAAACACTCTGGTTCACGCTCAAATTAGCCTGGGAGACATTGACAGAGATATTTGCAGTCTGCTGAGTGTAAACGCTGAAGTTGTACGTGGCGTTAACAGTTCCGTTGTTTGTTATTGAAACCACGAAGCCTGCGCTAACGCCTTGGGCAACCTGCTGGCTCATGGAACTCT
>CAYVGP010000018.1:0-11274 GCA_964451135.1 uncultured Methanosarcinales archaeon | reverse complement strand
GCGAACGATTTCTGATGCCTTCCCCCCCAAAGGCTTGTCCTGCGTGATATAATCGTCAATGCTTCTGGTGAGCGCTTTTCTTGCCCTTCTTGGAATCTTCAGCGAGTCAAGTTTTTCGTAGTATTCATTGATGAACGCTGAGGTTGCGGCCTCGCGCCTCAGGGCGAGGTCAATCTCATTGTCAGCAATCTCAACAGGCTGCTGCCATAACCCGAGAAGCCACCTCATAACCTTGGCCTTTCGCGTTGTTATGCCCTCTGGAACAGGAAAGTAGAAGCTGCCGTAGTGCTTTTCAGGGCTTCTGACTGAAAAAAGATATGCGTCGCGCTTTTTTTCATCAGGAAAGAGAATTCTCCTAAAAGAGATTTCGTCGTTGAAGAGAAGCGAGCTCTCAGCCATTTTAATCCCGGGCTTTGTTCTGCCTGTACTTGTGAAGGAAATAGTCCCTGAAAGCTTTCGTTGTTTCCGGGTCAAAGCCTTCCTTGCTCCCTGTTCCCATACCCCCGTAGCTCTTGCAGTAAAGCGTTATGCTTGTTTTTGCACTGCCCTTCGTGAGATTCGGGTTTATCTTTGCGTAGGTGGCGGGACTCTCCCCTGCTCTTCTTCCGCCGAGTTCCACGTACAATGCATCATCCTCTCCGGGTATCAAGGCAATCTCTGTTTTTGCCATTATTATGTCACTGAACAAATACGTGTCAAATTCGTCATTCAGAAGGAAAGTCGCAATCTTCTTGTCAAGGTTTGCGCCTGCGGCGCTTATCGGTTTAGAGAGGTAGTCCTTTCTTATGTTGTAAAAAGAGCCCCTCTTTTCCAAAATCTCGCCTGCCTCAACAGTTCTGCGGTCCAAGTCAGATGTGGAGAACATGGCGTTGCCCTGCTTTATCAGGGTTTCCAGCACCCCGGAAGCCCACAAAAACACATCTGCAGGGTGTTTCTTGGTGTGCGCATATCTCATGAGGTGTAAAAAACCTTGCTCATTCTTAAATCTTTCTATTTTTAACTACTTTTTAGTGGTGTTATATTGAAAAGAAATGACGACTTATAAAAACACAATCCAGAGAAGCAGCGCTACGAATCAACCAAAATAGAATCCGCTCTTCTCAGAATCTTTCAGGGATTCCAGTAATCCAGAGAGTTGCTCATTGGATAAGGCATCCTTTCTCCCTTCGCGTATGGCTTCTTCTATCTTTTCTCTTGAATTATCAAGCTTGGAGAATCTTTGCGATGGCCTGATAACAATGTCGCCATTCATTTCAAGCTCATTTATCTTTGCCAATTTCTCTTTATACAGCCTTTTATGGTTTCTAACTTTCTCATACACCTGCTTAGTTAAGAAGGGTTTTAGCATATACAGGGAAAAAGTTTCAAGCAGACCTCGCTCAAGTGGATAGTCAGGGCTTTTCGTTAGTATGATTATCTTTCTGGCTGCCCTTATGCTCTCATGCTCTACTGGAAGGGGGTCGCTGTATGCCCCGTCAAGATAGCCCCTTCCGTTTAGCCTTATGCTTCTCCTGTAGGCGATTGGCTCAGCCATTGAGGCTTTTAACACCTCCCAGGGGTTAAGCCCATTGAACGCATTTTTGTTGCTCAGATACACAGCTTCTCCTGTTTCTGCGTCAGTCAGCGGAACAATCAGCTCCACCTCGGAGTCCAGCACCCTGCTCATATCCAGTCTCTTGGGGCTCTTCTTGACAATATCATCAACAAGGAAGTCTATGTTCAAAAAGGGCTCGCCCCTTAAAATGTTTTTAGGGCTTAAAAATCTGGAGTCAGGCAGGTTCTCAGGCCAGATGTAAAAACCCGGATAAAACTGACCGCCAGCGTAGTATATCAGCGTTCCTATGCTTCCGGAGCTTCCTGTTACAACATCCGCTCTCTTTAACCCGAAGTGCGAGTATAGGGCGTCTATGGCTCCAAGGGCATAAGCACCCCTCAGCCCCCCGCCTTCTGCCACAATAGCAAGTCTCATTCCGCTAAAGTGAATGCGGCTTCACTTAAAAAAGTATCCAAGAAGCAAAAAGCGCCTTTTTTAGAAGTAAGGAACCTGCCGCTACTTAACTGCGACAACAGGATTGTCTTTGAGGGCCTCAAGCGCGAATCTCAGCCTTTCGCTGTTGTTTGAGAAAATAGTGAAGAGGGGCTGGCCCTTTGAAACCCTTGCTCCCTTTTCCACATGAAGGAGGATTCCCGCGCCCTTGTCTCTGGGGGCTCCCGCAATCCTCGCTATCCTTGAGACCGCGAGGTTCCTTATTGCCCTCACGTTACCCCTTTTTGGAGAAGAAATGCTTTTCCTGTGCCTTCCAAGTTTAATCTCTTCAGGGTTCAGCGTCACCAGTCCCTGTTCCCTCGCAATCTCCTCAAATTTTCTGAATGCCCTGCCTGAACTCAATATCTCCTCTGCCATCTTTTTTCCCTGCCCCTTCTCTGCCTTGCCCGTCATCTCAAGCAGGATTCCTGCAAGCATCAGGGACTTCTCCCTTAAGTCCTTGGGCGCGTAATCCTCGTTTCTCAGCACAGCAAGAACGTCCCTTGCCTCAAGCGCAGGGCCGAACCCCCTGCCTATCGGGGAGGAGCCGTCAGTTATCACGGCCTTTATGCGCATCCCGACCTCTTTCCCTATAATCTCAAACTCCCTCTTGAGCTTGTTCGCCTCTTCCTCGCTTGCGACCTTCGCTTCCTCGCCGACAGGGATGTCAATAACAACACGGGTTGCTGAAACAGATGCCTTCTTCGCAAGTATTGAGGCGATGAGCTGGGGCTGGGAGTCAAGGTCAAGGGGGTGCTCAACCCTTATGATTCGGTCATCCGCAGGAGCAAGGTTGAGCGAGCCGCCCCACACTATGCAGCCGTTCGTTTTCCTGACAACGCTTTTTATCTTCTCCATGGGAAATGAAACAGAGGCGATGCACTCCATTGTGTCGGCAGTGCCGGCAGGGCTTGTGATGCTTCTTGAGGATGTCTTTGGTATTATCAGCCCTGCCTCTGCAACAATGGGAACAAGTATCATTGTTGTCCTGTTCCCCGCAACCCCCCCTATGCAGTGCTTGTCCACCACCATCTTTCTCCTGAATCTGAGGATGTCCCCGTGCTGCACCATTGACTTGGTGAGGTTGACTGTCTCCTCCCTTGTCATCCTGGTTGTGTGGGTGCCTGCGACAAAATAGGCCAGCTCTATGTCATCTATCTCGTTGTTCACAACATCCCTTATTATCTGGTGTATCTGTTCTTTGTTGAGGGTCTTTCCGTCCAGCTTGTCCCTTATGAACCTCACTGAGAGGGGCTTTGGCACAGGCACGATGGAGAACTTCTCGCCCTTCTTTGGCGAGAGCTTTGCGAAGGACTCGTGAAACAGCCCCATAACCCCGGGGCTCAGGAACTCCTTCCTGTCGCTGATGTCTATTTTTACCACTATGCTCTTTCTTCCGTTTATGAGCTTGACCCTGTCTCCGTTGTGAAGGTCAAAGAATTCAGCGTCATCCTTGTGAAGCAGGCCTATCAGGGGCCCTCCTGTCTCAATCTTTATGTGCTTTACTGCAAGTTTCTTCATCTTTCGTTGCCTCCCATGTTATCTGCGCGGTTTGTAGTCCTCAATAAGCACGTACGCTATTGACAAAACAAGAGGGCCTATGAGCAGCCCGAGATACCCGAAAACAGCGAGCCCTCCAAGAACCCCGAGGAGCACCAGCACAGGGTGTATCCTTGCTTTGTCGCCTATGATTTTCGGCTTAATGAAGTTGTCTATGGATGAAACCAAAACCATTCCATAAACGAAAAGGCCGATTCCCTGCCACACCTCTGAGCTGTTCCCTGCAGAAAGCCCGGTGAAAAGCTTGAAAAGGGACGCAGGAACCCACACCAGCGCTGTGCCTATGAATGGGAGCAGGGCAGCGAACGCAGTTATCACGCCCCAGAAAACAGGGCTCTTGATTCCGAACAAGGCGTAGCCTGCTGAGGCAATGGCTCCCTGTATCAATGCAGTTATTATGGAGCCGTAAATAACGGCATACACGATGCCGCTTATTCTCTGCTTGTATTTCTCCTGCTCGTTCTTCTTAATGAGTGTAAGGTTCCAGAATTTCTTCATTATTGTGGCTCCGTCAATAAGGAGGTAGTACATAACGAACATTATGATGAAGATGTCAAGAATCCTCTGAGGCAGTCTTATGATGAAGTCAGAGCTGAACTCAGTAATAGCAGACGTTATCTTTCTCAGGCTTGTCTCAAAGAACGCCCCTTCTGTTCCCCCCAATATTTGCTTTGCCTTCAAGAATATGGTGCATATGGCGCTGTCTTCGCTGCAGTTCTCAAAAAAGCTGGCTGTCACGCTTATCTGCTGTTTTCCTGACAGATAGAGGGTGAATGCCTCCTTCCAGAGTGCGTTAAGGGCAAAAACAACGGGAACAGTGACAAGGATGACAAGGCACACAGAAACAATCAGTGCAGATACCCTCTTCATCTTTGTTTTTCTGTAGAGCCTCAGGTAAACCGGGTAAAAGATGTAGGCGAGAAGGGCCCCGCTTATTATGGCAGTGAGAAAGGGTTGTATGACCATGAAGCTGACTATGAAGAGGACCAAAACCAGGAACGCTCTCAGGATTTTCGCGCTGTTTATTATTTTGTCACCCCTTAAAGGCGATTTGCCCTTTGGTTGCGGGCTCCGGGAAGAGGATTTCTCCCATTTCATCCGGAATGTTCAGGGTCGCGCCTCGCCTCCCATTACCGCAGACGATTTTGGCAATTATGCGAAGTGGGCCCGCCCGGACTCGAACCGGGGACCTCCGCCGTGTCGAGGCGACGTCATAGCCACTAGACTACGGGCCCGCGATTATTCCTGGCTGACCGCCTTGAATTAATAAAGTTTTCTCTTATGCGGCTAGTGTTCTCCTGGCTGGGACGAGAGATACATTGCGATGTGGCCGATGGCGAAGATTGTTATTATCACAGGGATGCTTGTCCATGAGCTTCCGAACGCAAGCCCGAATATTGTGCCAAGCACCACAACTCCCCATGAGTGCTTTATCAGGCTCTTCTTTTTCATCTTGAGCCTGTAGGCGACATAGCCAAGAGCAATTATGAGCAGCCCTGAGGCAAAGTCATTGCTAAGCCACTGGGCAACGAAGAACCCGCTCACAATGGCTCCTGCCACGAGTATGCCGAACCAGTCATTGGAGAACTTGAAGCGCGGGAAAATCTTGCTGATTATTGTGCTCTGCCATGCCCTTGTGAGCTGCGCGTTTCCAAGGAGCCAGTTCAGGAGCCAGAAAAACACGAATGCAAGCATGAAAAAGGAGCCGATATCGAGTCCGGTGTATCGGTGCCACGCCTCGTAAAGCTTGAGCACAAGAAACAGCTCAAAGAGTATTATGAAAAATCTCCTGTACTTGCTCGGAAGGCCCATGGATTCAACTTTTTTTCTGAATTATTTAAACTTTTTGAATTCTTGAAACCCGCGGTGCTTTTCTGTGCAAAAGCATCAGGCGGGAAGCGCAAATCTGCATGTTCATTCACGGCAGCGGGCAATGCCTCCTTTGCACTTTGTTGTCTTGCTTTCCCTTCTGATGTTTCAGGATGAAACCCCTCACTCAGCGCGCTCTTGTTTTTCTTTAGGCGATTCCTCTTGCTTCTCCTCAAGCCACGCCCTTTTCACCGCCTCTGCCACTGCCTTTGCAGCTGACTTGCTGAGGGGAGACGGAAGAAGCTGGTCAGGCCTCGGCTCCACGTGGCTGGCTAGGGCCTCGGCAGCAGCTATCTTCATTTTCCTTGTTATTCTTGTTGCCTTGGCGTCAAGGGCGCCCCTGAATATGCCCGGGAAGCCGAGTGCGTTGTTCACCTGGTTCGGGTAGTCGCTTCTTCCTGTTGCCACAACTGCCGCCCCTGCCTTTTTGGCTGCTGAGGGATGTATCTCCGGCTCTGGGTTTGCGAGGGCGAAAACCACTGCCTTGGGGGCCATTGAGTTAACCATCTCAGCGCTCAGCACCCCGCTGACAGACGTGCCTATGAAGACGTCGGCACCCTTCAGGGCTTCTGCCAGCGGCGCCCTCAACAAGGCTGTGTTCGTCCTTTTCGCAAGCCGTTTCTTGTAAATGTTCTGGGCGAGTCCAGGCCTCCCCCTGTAAAGCACTCCCTTGGAATCAAAAACAAGCATCTTTGAGCTGTCAGCCCCCCTCTCCAGAAGTATTCCCGCAATGGCTGTGCCTGCTGCCCCTGCTCCGTTGATGACTATCTTGACTTCCTCTATCCTCTTATTCACAATCCTCAGGGCGTTCGTGAGGGCTGCCAATACAACTACTGCCGTGCCGTGCTGGTCGTCGTGCATGACAGGTATGCCAAGCTCCTGAAGGGACTCCTCTATGAAGAAGCAGTCAGGAGCCTTTATGTCCTCAAGGTTTATGCCGCCGAATGTGGGGGCGATTGCCCTTGCAAATGATATCACTGAGGAGGGGCTGTGGGCTGATATGCAGAGGGGGTGGGCGTCAATGCCTGCAAGCTCCTTGAAGAGCAGGGCTTTCCCCTCCATCACAGGCAGGGCTGCCTCCGGGCCGAGCTTTCCAAGCCCCAGCACAGCAGAGCCGTCGCTTACAATGGCGACGCTGTTCCCCCTGTCAGTGTATGTGAATGATTTGCTTTTGTCAAGGAATATTTCCCTTGCAACATGCGCAACCCCGGGGGTGTATGCAAGAGCTAAGTCACGAGAATTCTTGACGCGAAGCTTTGGGCAAATCCCTATCTTCCCCTTTTTTTGCTTGTGCAGCTCAAGTGCCTCTTTGCCTTCTTCTTTTTTCATGGGCACGCAGCTTTCCCTGCTGTCATACTTAAATCTTTTGCTTTTGCAGGTTTCGCGTAAAACATCTGCATAATAAACTGCGCTCAGTGCGTTTGAACAGCCTCATCCCCTGACGAAGAAGAGGGGCGCCGGCTTTTTCTGCGCAGCTTCTTCCCCTACCCCTCAAAGAACTCGGAATGGTCGCCGACGTTGAAGGTTTTCTCAGAGCCCCTTATCACTGCCTCGTCCCCCACAATCGAGTCCTTCATTGCTGCATGGGAAATCCCGGCTTTTACGCCGATAATGGAATTTCTGATTACAGAGTTCCTTATCACTGCTCCTGCGCCCACAGAAACATAGGGGCCGATGACAGAGTTCTCAATCACTGCGTTGTCCTCTATGTAAACAGGTCTTATGATGACAGAGTTTTTCGATGCTGATTCCTTGTGCCTTCCGCGCTCAAGATAGAAGCGGTTCGCCTTCAGCAGGGTGTCCTGCTTCCCCGCGTCCTCCCAGACAGCGACTTCCTCCACCAGAAACCTCGCTCCCTTTGAAATCATTATGTTGAATGCGTCAACAAGGTAGTACTCCCCCTTTGTCTTCTTTCTGTTTTGCATCAGCTCGTCAAGGGCTTCCAAAAGCATTTTGTGGTTCTTTACATAGTAAAGCCCTATGTTGACGAGGTTTGAGTTCGGGTTGTCGGGCTTCTCAATTATTCTTGTGACAAAGCCGTTGCTGAACTCAACAACGCCGAAGCGCTTGGGGTTCTCAACCTCCTTGGCGAATATTGCTCCGTCGCAGTCCCTTTTTGAAACCTCTTTGAGATTCACCTCTGTCAGTGTGTCTGAGAACCATATCACAACGTCCTGATCTATGTGCTCTCTTGCAAGAAGGATCGCGTGAGCCTGGCCTGAGAGCTCCTTCTGCTCAACAAACACAGGGCTTATCCCCGGCTTTTTTGAGGCATACTCCCTTATCTGCTCTCCCTTGTGGCCTATTATGAACACAACGTCCCTTATGCCTGCCTTCTCAACCTCTTCCAAGATGTAATCAAGCACAGGCCTCCCTGCAATGTGGAGAAGGGGCTTTGCCTTGGAATGCGTGTGCGGCCTGAGCCGAGTTCCAAGCCCTGCAAGAGGAATTATGCACTTCATCACACAAAAAGAAAAAGAGGGATTTTAAAAAGGTTGTGTTGTTTGAAAGGTAGCTATGCTGCTTCTTTCTTATCTTCTGGTTCTGTTAAGCGGTGGAGTTCTTGGAACAGGGAGTTAACCCGCTGGTCAAGATTTCTTATTGTCTGGGTTGCTCTAATAGGTTGGTTGTCTTTTTCAAGTTGCTTAACAATACTTTGGTATTCTACGGGTCCTAACGTGTGCGCAAGTATGTGACCTACCTCTTTCACAACATCAATGTCTTCGTTTTCCATCTGGCTGTACTCTCCCTGAAGCAGGTTATTTCGGACTTGGGAGAATACACTGTCAACAACACCTCTTATCTGGTCGTAGTTGACTCTTCCTGTTGTGTTGAGCGCTCTTTTTAGTTCGCTTTCAGCACCAAGCATTATCTGTTTCAAGAACTTTTCCATTTCTTCTGAAAGCCCGCCTTCCTGGTGGAGGTATCTCTTAACGTGAGAAAGAACCTCTTCTTGAAGCTTTGGCAAAATCTTGTCAACATCTTTTTTGTCTAGGTAGTCCTTTCCTGCAATATGTTGAATCTCCCCTTTCACCTCGTTAGCTGCATTAGCCATGTACTTCTGAACATCAATAACGTGATAAGCGATATTTGTTGCTTTTTTTATCTTGTCAGGCTCTTTAGCGTATTTTGGCTGTAAGTTCTCGAATAAGGCTTTATCGCCTATCTTAATTGTTTGGATCTTCTGGTAATGCTCATTCGCAGCCTGATATTTTTCAGCCATTTTTTCACCTTATCGGCATGTTTTCTTATGCTTATTTATCAAGATTTCTTTTACTAATCTCCAGTAATTACTACTATAAATACTTTTCTATTTTGGTTTAAAAAGCGGGTGTTTGTCGTGGATGTTTCAGGGTTTCCTTTAAAAAGGGTGGAGTGGTTTTTGTTACTTGCACGTGGTAAAAAACGAAAGATTTAAAAATCCTGGTTGGTTAGGGTTTTTCATGCCCGCAGAATTCAATCTTGACGGTGTTCTGGAGAACTCCTCCCTGGCTGAAGAGGGCCTGCTGAGGTTGCTCCTCTCCTCAAAGCCACTGAAGAGAAAGAAGACGCTTATTGTTTCCAGCACAATGCTTGAAAAAGATTTTGACAAGACAAACTATCTGGAACAAGCTGACATTGTGGAGCCAGCGTATCTTCCTAAAAAGCATTATTCTGCTGTGCTCATGGTTAACCAGTTTCGCAATCTTGAGAACCCCGAACAGGTTTATAGGGCAATAGCGAAAATCCTTAACACAAAGGGTGTTTTTGTTAATGCAGAGGTCTTCCGGAGAGACGAAGCAGAACAGGCATCAAAGTACTTCGCCAGTCTCTACAATGCAGGGTTCCGATCTTTATACAAGGACACAGCAAGAACCCCTGATATCACCGCATATCTTCTGGCAATGAAAAAGCAGGGAAAAACGAGGAACAATGCATACAAAGATTTAAATAATACCAATTAACACGCACAACAAGAGGATTTTGAAAATGGCAAAAAAACCAAAGAAGCCAGCAGCCAGCGGGGCAGAGAACCTGGCGCAGGAAATGGCAAAGGGCATAGAGAGCCTGCCTAAAGAGGCGCAGGAAAAACTCAAGGAGATAAAGGACAAGCTTGAGAAGTTCCAGAAGGCAGTTGTTGAAAAGCTTGACAAGTACGTCATGGGCATTGCACTGCTGCCCCCGAAGAAGCCCGAGGAGGGCAAGGCACCTGACACCTCAAAGATAAACGTTCTTGTCCTGATTGACGATTCTGACTCAAAAAAACTCAACAAGGAGGAGCTGAAGACAAAGCTCCAGAAGATTATAGAGGCGCTGGCCAAGGACGTGGACAAGAACCTTGAGCCCCAGGTCCTTATACTCTCAGAGGTGTGGCAGAACTGCTACGACGCGAAGTATGATATTCTCCAACTTATTGCCTTATCAGCACCTGTTTACGACACAGGCATGCTCTCGGCAATAAAGATAGCTGAGGTTCACAAGACAATGGTGCTCAAGAAGTTTGAGCGCTACATAGTCAGCTATGTGCTTGCAGGCTCTCTGGTTCAGGGCAGGGCGACAAAGACAAGCGACATTGACGTCTGGATTGTGATTGACGACACTGACGTAAAGAAGATGACGAGGGCAGAGCTGAAGGACAAGCTCAGGGCGATAATAATAGGCATGGGCATAGAGGCAGGAGAGCTCACAGGCATCAGAAACAAGCTCAACATCCAGGTGTACATCCTCACTGACTTCTGGGACTCGCTGAAGGAGGCCAACCCTGTGATATTCACTCTTCTCAGGGACGGAGTTCCCTTCTTTGACCGCGGCATATTCATGCCCTGGAAGCAGCTCCTGAAGATGGGCAAGATAAAGCCTAGTCCTGAGGCAATTGACATGTTCATGTCGTCAGGGGAGCAGATGCTTCAGAGAGTCAAGTTCAAGCTGAAGGAGATAGGGATGGAGGACATTTACTACGCCATACTCACGCCGAGCCAGGCAGCCCTGATGCTGTACGGGATACCCCCTCCTGCGCCAAAGGAAACCCCTGAGCTTATGAGGGAGATATTCGTAAAGAAGGAGAAGCTCCTTGAGGAAAAGTTCGTTGAGACTCTGAAAACCGTGATAAACACGAGGAAGGAGATTGAGCACGGAGCAAGAAGCGAGATTTCCGGAAAAGAGATAGACGCGTTGCTTAAAGACGCTGAGAAATACCTGAAAAGAATCCAGCGGCTCTTCACCCAGCTTGAGAAGATAAGGGAGGAGGAGAACCTTGTGCAGATTTACGACAACGTTGTCACCATGGTAAGGGACGTTCTCCGCTTGGAGGGGGTGCAGAAGGTCCCTGACCCTGATGTGCTGAAGGTCTTTGAGGACGAGCTCATCTCCTCTGGGAAGGTGCCGGCAAAGTACATGAGGATACTCAACAACCTCATAAAGGCAAAGAAGGACTACGAGGAGAAGAAGCTGACGAAGCAGGAGGTTGACAAGGTGAAGAAGGAGGCCTCCCAGCTGACCAGGTTCCTTGTTGAGCACGTCCAGAGAAAGAGGGGGAAGGAGCTTGACAGGGCCAGGATAAGGGTCAAGCACGGAAACAGGTTCGGAGAGGTGATCCTTCTTGAGGACACAGCATTCATAATCCACGACATTGACCACGAAGAGAAGGAGATAAGCAAGGCGCCCCTGAAGGAGGACGGCTCGCTTGGAACGCCTGTCAGGACCACCATGGAGGAGATGGAGAAGCACCTTGCAAACTCAAAGATTCCCCCGAGAGTCTTCCTCAAGGAGAAGCTCTTTGAGGACCTGAGGAATTTCTTCGGAAAGGACGTGGAGATACAGATAAGGAGCTGAGGGGGAAT
>CAYVGP010000017.1:0-11429 GCA_964451135.1 uncultured Methanosarcinales archaeon | reverse complement strand
GCCAGCCCCTTCACTATCGCGAAAACAAAGAAGAGGGGGGAGAAGCTGTCAAGGGTTGTGAGGGCGGACATTGCGAGTATCGCGAAAACATCCTCAATAAGCAGCACGCCTATTATCAGGTGCCCGTGCAATGTGTCCAGCTCCTCCTTGTCCGCGAGGAGCTTTATGACCACCATTGTGGAGGAGAAAGCAAGCATGAAGCCGAGGTACAAGGCCTCGTTCCCGCTGAATGTTCCGAACAGCGTGGCTGAGAGGAATCCGAGGCCGAACAGCACTGTTATCTGTATCGTGCCCCCCACAGAAGCATACAATCCCACGTCCTTCAGCTTTTTGAGGCTGAACTCTATCCCGACGACGAAGAGGAGGAATGCTATGCCTATCTCTGACAAGGTGAAAATCGTGTCAGGGTTCCTGACGAGCTTCAGCCCAAGAGGGCCGAGGAGTATTCCCGCAAGTATGTAGCTCGGAACAAGGGGCTGCCTTGCCAGCCTTGCGAGGAAGCCGAGCACGGATGCGGCTGTTATTATGATTGCTATGTCAAAAAATATGTTCTCCATTTTCACCTCTTTTTTTCTTAAATGCGCATATCCTGTTTTTAAAACTATCTCTTCCTACTTCCACAGCCCCTTCATCACGCGGGCGACTTCTTCCGCTGTGTCGCTTGCCGTCATGCCCTGCCCGAACTTCTTTTCAGCCCTCTCCCCTGCCCTCTTCATTATCCATGAGGCGGCGCAAGCAATCTCAAACAGGCCCTTCCCCCTGCACACAGCCATCATAGCCGCAAGCACCCCGCTGAGAACGTCCCCTGTGCCGCCTGCTGTCATCCCCGGGCCCCCGCCCCTTATCTCGGCTTTTTCCTTGTCTGAAAAAACAACGTCCTCAGGCCCTTTGAGCAGCACAACGTTTGCGCCAAGATTTTTTTGGAAAGACTCCCTCTGCATTCCCGAGTTCTTAAGCAGAATCTCAAGCTCCCTCCTGTGGGGCGTGAACACGCTCATCCTTGAGTCCTGGATTCTTGAGAGCTTTATTGCGTCAGCGTCAATGACCTTCCTCTTCTCCATTCCTGATACGGACTCCACGAGCAGTCTGGTTTCCCTGCGGAGCCCTATTCCAGGGCCTATGAGGAAAGAGTCCGCTCCTCTGATGAGCTCTTTGAGCCTCTTCTCGTGCCTTTTATTCAGGAATCTGCCGGCAAGCTTGACTGTTACTATGTCAGGCATTATGCTGTTCACAGCCCATGAAACCCTTGAGGGCGCTGCGACAGTCACGAGGTCCGCCCCTCCCCTCAGCGCAGCTGCCCCCATTGCCGCGAGAGCCGGGGCCCCTGCGTAGTCCTCTGAGCCGCCTATTATCAGAACCCTGCCGAAGTCCCCCTTGCGGGCATTCTTCCTCCTTTCCGGAAGAACGCTCCTCGCAAGCTCCTTGCTAACCCTCACTTTTCTCCCTCTGCCTTTTCACAGCGCTCTCAGGTATGCCTATGTCTGCAATGACGCACCTGCCGAGCAGGGGCCTGAGGCAGGGCTTTGCGTCGTGGAATGCGATGACAACTTGCGGCATTACGTGAAGCCCCTCGTTCTTCTCCGAGTCCGGGTCCATTCCTGTTGGCACGTCAAGGCTCACAACAACAGCTCTGCTCTGGTTGATTCTCTGCACAGCGCTTCTCAGGGGCTCTCTCAGCTCGCCCTTCGCCCCTGTTCCGAGCATCGCGTCAATTATTATGCCAAACCCCTCAAACTCAGCCTCATCCATGCTTCTCGCCACGATTCCCATGGGGAGCTTTTCCCACGCCTTCCTTGCCTCCTCTGAAAGCTTTTCTTCGTTTCCGAGAAATAGCACCCTCACGCTGCATTCGCTTGCCAGGCGCCTTGCAGCCACGAAGCCGTCCCCGCCGTTGTTCCCGTGGTAGCACACAACGAGAACCCCCCTGCTTTTGAGCTCAAAATTCGTTTTCAGGAACTCGCAAACAGCCTTTCCAGCGTTCTCCATAAGCTCGGACTTAGAGACCCCTTCTTTTTCTGACAGCTCCTCCAGCTCCCTCATCTCCCTGCTGGTTATCATATTGCGCTGTGAGGATTATTGGTAAATAAGCTTTTCCCCTTCTCTGCTTGCCCTGATTCTTGTTCTGAGGGTTATGTTGATTCCTATCAGAGCCGTCACAATCAGGGAAAGAACAAGCAACGGCGTTGCGGAGGTGTTCCTGTACGCCCTTCCTGCAACGAGCCCTGTCACAGCTGTTATTCCCTGCCTCTGTGCAGTTATTATCTCCTCAGCCCTTATCCTTGCCCCCACAAGCCCTGCTGCTGCCTGTATTGCGCGGGCTGAGCCGGGCGCCTCTGAGACCACTGCCCTTGCCCTCTTTGTTTCTCCCCTCTGCCCTGCCGCGTCAAAGGGTGTTGCCTCGCACACAATCTCGCTTCCCTCCTCCTCCCCGTTTAGGAGTGCTGCGGAAGAGCTGTGCTCCCCTTTCTCTGTTCTTATTGCGTAAACAACCCTGACTGCTTCAGGGAACTCGTCCTCCACCTCTGCCCTGCACTCAACCATTGAGTCAGGGTAAATCTCTGAGGGTTCCAGCTCCATGCTTGTTATTTCAGGAACGTTGTTGACAACCCTGAGCTTGACAATCCCCGAGACGCTCACTCTTTCTTGCTGCAGGGCATCAGCTACTCCGGAAGCCAGAATTGCCATAACCAGAAACCAGATAAGCCGCCTCATCCCTCTTTCCTATTGTTTCCCGCATTAATAAATCTTGCGGGGAACAACCCATTTTTCCGATTTGAACAGCTCGCCTATGATGTAGATTGAGCCAGCCACAAGCACAATGCCGTCGGAAATGCTGAGAGCTGTTCTCAGTGCCTCAGAAGGGTTTCTTCTTGCGAGCACTGCGCTGAACACTTTTTCCCCTTCCTTTTTCAGAATGCTTAATGGGCATGACCTTCTTGTTTTTGCCCTTGTCAGCACAACAACCCCTGTGACCCTTGAGAGCTCCCTCATCATTTTGCCGTACTCCTTGTCCCTCATTGCCCCGAACACCAATGCCGCAACCCTCTCCTTCTTCATGCTGCCTTCCAGGAACTCCTCGGCGAGGGCCCTTGCCCCTGCCGGGTTGTGGGAGCAGTCCACCACCACCCTCTCCGCCACTTTCTGCAGACGTCCTGGCCACGATGCACGCATAACCCCCTCCTTTATCGCGCTTTTTCCTATTCTCACCCCCTTTCTTGCAAGGGCATGCGCAGCTGCCACAGCTATTGCGGCGTTCTCCCTCTGGAAGTTCCCCCTGAGCCCTGCTTTTCTGAGAACACTCAGGTATTGCGAAACACTCGTTTCTATGATTTCCCGTTTCCTCCGGCTTCCCGCTGAATCTTTCCCTTTTCCCGCAACAGCTATCACGCTTGCTTCTTGTTTCCTTGCCTTTTCCAATATAACCCGCAGCGCCTCTCCTTCCGCCCCTGTTACCACGACGCTTCCCTTCTTGATTATGCCTGCCTTCTCCCTCGCTATTGAGCTGATGCTTTTTCCAAGGAACGAGGTGTGCTCAATCCCTATGTTGGTTATCACGCACACATCCCCCCTTGCTACGTTTGTCGCGTCAAACCTTCCCCCCAGCCCCGCTTCCACCACAGCAGCATCGCACTTCTTCTCCCTGAAATAAAGAAATGCCATTGCTGTCAGGGTTTCAAAGGGAGTCGCCCTCTCCCTTATTGCAAGCTTCCTGATTTTCCTGTAAAGCGAAACAAACTCTTTACCTGTTATTTCCCTGCCGTTCACCCTGATGCGCTCTGTGAATCTTACGAGGTGGGGGGAGGTGTACATCCCGACCTTCAGCCCTGCTCTGCGCAGGATTGAGGCGAGGATTGAGCACACAGAGCCCTTCCCGTTCGTGCCAGCGACATGCACTACGAGGTATTTTTTCTGGGGGTTTCCAAGAGCGGACATAATCCTTGCCATTCTTTCTGTTCCCAGCATCCCCTTGTCCACCTTGAAGGAGGAGAGCTTCCTGACTATCCTGTCGTACTCCTCTTTCAGCTCATTTCTCGTTTTTCCCATTTTCACGCTCATGCCGGCTCCCGGATGTTCTTCTGTCAACATCGCACCGCTCCAGACTGCGGCTCTTGATTTATATCTTGCGTTTTTTTCGCACCCCGCAGCAAGCTTTAAATACCTGAAGCCCCAAGAATCCTTCATGGCAATATTTTCGTCTCCTGAGGACATCAAGCAGGAATTGCAGCTTAAGCTAATAATGGTTGAGAGCTGCAGGGACGACCCGCTTCTTGAGGCCAACGCCATATTCCTTCTTGAGGACGCGTACAGGAACTACGGCCTCAGCATTCCCCGGAAAGTGGCGGGTTTCCTTGAAGGGGAGAAGCAGAGGATAGCCCCTTTAATTGAGGAGATGATAAAGAAGAAGACGTACGAGCTGAGCCTCTGGGTGGATGAGAGGGACCGCTTGCTGAGGCTTCAGGAGGAAAAGGAAAGGGAGAAGGAGGAGGAGATGAAGGCAAGGAAGCTGACAAGGACCCAGCTTATTTTCGGCAACGGGCTTTGAAGAAGTCAGCTTCACCCAGGGGAGCAGTCAGGGATTGTGTGGATTTCTATTGCCTTTTTCAGGGGGCACACCGACTCCTCTCCTGCGACGCTTATCTTGGGTATTACCTGCACCTTTCTTATGCTCCCGTACACCTGGGGGTCGTATGGGATGTTCACCTTTTTCGGGTCCGCCTTTCCTATGGGCCCCTCAGCAGCAGAGTCAGCTATCCTGAGGTCCTGGGTGCCGTCAATTATTATTTTCAGGCCAGAAAGCTCCATTTTCGGGCCGTTCTGAACAGTCATCTTAACTTCTGAGCCGTCAAAGCACACGTCAGGGCTGCCCGCCACGTCAAACCACCTTATCTCCACGTCCCTGCACACAGCGCTTGCCGAGAACTGCTCCTCAAGCTGCGCCTTCCCCCAGTTCATAACAACAGCGCCAAGGGCAACCGCGAACGCGATAAGCAGCACTGTTGCTATCAGCGGGGAAACCCCTTTCTTTGCTCTTGTTGGCAGCCTCATTTTTTTGCAACCTGTGTGTCGCTTTGCACTTATTTAAATCTTGTGCTGTTGATGAATGAAGTCACACCTTTGCCTTTTTGTTGTAAGTTATGACTATTGCGAAGTAGAGGGGCATGACCACGACGAGCAGGGAAAGCCCGAGTATGAGGAAAAGCGCCTGGAGCCCGTATTTTTGGGCTATTAGGGCGCCTGCGGGTATGAAAAAAACGTAGGGAAGGGTTGTAAGCACGCTTGAAACCTTGAAGAACTCCTTTCTCTCAGACTCCTTGAGAAGCTCAACAGTGAGTATGCTTCGGGCAATCCCCACTATGTTCGCCCCTATCATGCCCAGCATTGTGGCCATTGCCATTGGCACAACAGAGGCGTTGTACCAGTACGTCAATGGAAGCAGGGCTATGAGCACAGTGCCGAATGTGAGCATGGGAAACTTGCCGTATTCCTTGGCGTTCTGCTGGGTTATGAACGAGCCAAGGTATGTTCCCACAAGAGCGAACACGAATATAAGCGCAACGTTGAGGTATGCTCCGAATCCCTGTGAGCGGAGGGACTGGAAGATGAATATGCCGTAGAATGCGCCTCCAAGAGCCTGCACAGCGCTTGTTATCGCCCCTGTTATCAGCAGGGTGAGAAGAATCCTGTTGCTGACAAATTCCCCAAGGTGCTCTGTTGCTTCCCTGTAATGGCTGAGCGCAACCTCCCAGAACCTCCTGCTGTGGCTTCTCTCATGCAGGGGCTCCCTTATGCCGTTGATGACTGCCGAGCCGAGGATGAAGGCGAGGGCTGAGATAAGAAAAACTGCTGATGCCCCGTGCTTGAGGTACTGAAGGAGGTAGCCTGCAAGGATCATGCTCAACGCAGTGAGCGCTATGCCCCACTTGTTCATCTTTGAGAGGTAGAGGTGCCTTATGTCCCCTGCCAGCTTGTTGAGCAGGAGGTAGTACATTGTGCCGTTTGCAACAGCAGCAATGGCCCCGATAAGCAGCCCAAGCGCGAACAGCAGGGGGCTTGTCTTCATGTAGCTGTATATGAGAAGAAGGAATGTTGCCCCGTAAATTATTCCTGACCTGAAGAGTATGTGCTTGTACCTTCTTAGGGAGCCGACGTGCTCGTCAAGTATGGATGAGTAAAGCACTGCGAGCAGGGTTTTCAGGCCTGAAATTATGCCGATAAGAAAATAGGAGGCGCCTGAGAGCAGGAAGAGAATGTTGAGGTACTGCTGGGAGGAGAACCCGAACCCGACCCTGTCAAGCACGTCTTTCAGGGAAACCCGCGAAAGCACCTTCCTTGACTCTTTGCTCTCCTTCCCTGAGGCGCCTTCCTCTGCCATCGCTATTGCCATGTCAGCGTCCTCTTCCAGAAAGCCGGACTCAATGAGGCCTGTCTTTATGCTTTCGCTTGTCTCCCCTTTCTGAAGCCGTTCCTTTATGTTTTTCAGCGTCTCTGGGTCCATGCATGCTTTGATTGGGGGCTGCTTATTTAAAATTTTCCTTTAAATAGTAACTCCGCAAAAGGGATTAAAGACGCACGGTTTTATTGGTTGGCTGTCTTCTTTCAACTCTTCATCCCAAAAATTTTTAAGTGAGCTTCTCTTTTCCCTGAAAAATGAGGGCTGTAACAGACCAGAAAAGCAGGCTTCTTGAGTACTGGAAGAAGAACTTCAGATTCAGGGAGGCGGAGCTGGAGGCCTTTGAGGAGGTGGACAGGGCTTTGTTTGTTCCTGAGAGCATAAGGGAGCTCGCATACCAGGACACTCCCTTGCCTCTTCTCCGGGGCAAAACCATTTCCCAGCCCACTACGGTCATGATCATGACCAACCTTCTTGAGCTTGAGCCCGGCGAGAGGGTGTTTGAGGTAGGCACCGGCTCAGGGTACCAGGCAGCTATAATCGCAAAGATAGTCGGGGAGAAGGGGAAAGTGATAACAACAGAGATAATTCCAGAGCTCGTGGGGTTTGCGAAGCAGAACCTGAAGAGGGCGGGCATAAGAAATGTTGAGGTTCACGAGCTTGACGGCTCAAAGGGCATGATAAGGGAAGCTCCGTTTGACAAGATAATCATAACCGCTGCCTGCAAGGAGTTCCCGAAGCCGCTGATAGAGCAGCTCAAGGCAGGGGGAATAATCGTGGCGCCTGTGGGAAACAGGGAGGAGCAGGAAATGGTTCGCGGCGTGAAGCAGAAGGACGGAAAGCTGAGCCTTGAGTTCCTGGGCCCCTTTGTTTTTACTCCCATGTACGGCAAGTACGGCTTTGAGGTATGATTTTTCAGGTTTGTTCCTGCAATTGTTTGGGGTTTTCTTCTGCGAGTTTCCGGCGCAAAGGGGCTTCTCCGGAAAATCTTCGCAAATGTTGAAGTTTTCGCATGAAAACCGGCATTCTTTCAGCCAACAACAGGGAAAAGATAACATCTTTTCTCAATAACACCTCTGCATGGCAGGGTTCCCTGACGAGGAGATTAGAAGAAGGCTGAGGGCTGAGATGCGCGAGGTTCTTGAGAATGAGAGAAAGAGGCATGAGAACGAACGCAGGAGGCGCAATCCTTCAGAGGTGTATGAGGGGCTGAGAAGGGAGTTCAGGGAGTTAATCCGGGAAAGCAGGAGGCATATGCAGGGATTGGAGGGGCTTTTCAGCCGCGTTGAGGGAGGGAGGGGGGGCAGGTTGAGGAGGCTCTTGCCCCTGACAGATGCGAGGGAAGCCCCCCTGTTCTACACCCTCAACGTTGTTGTGCTTCCGCTTGAGCATGGCAGGGACCACATAGAGTTTCAGGGGCTTGAGGCAATTGTGGAGAGCTCGGTGAATCTGGACAACACGATGCTGAACGTTTATTCTTACAACCCCCTTGAGAGGAATGACAGCTTCTTCCAGCATCTCGCGGACATTGTGAGGGCCGAGGCCGAGCGCTACCCTGTGGAGCTTGAGCCCACTGCCCCGATTCCGAGGGAAAAGAAATGGCTCTACTTGGGCGCGATGAGCATGCCCCTCATTCCCACATCCGTGCCGGTCATAGGGGGCCCCATCTCATACATGAGAAAGGGGCTTAGCATAGCAGGGGGGGTGCTGGGGCTTCTGATAGCAACCCCCAAGCACCCTGTTTCAGCATTCGGATTCATGCTCTTTGGAGCTGCAATCGGCTACCTTCTCCCCACTATTCTTGGAATAACAGGGCTGAGCTACGAGGTCCTCTCAAGAAAGCTTGACAGGGAAAGAAAGCTTCTCATAAAAAGGAAGAACGAAAGAGTCAGGCGGAGAATAGAAGAGTTCTCGGACCTCATAAGGTATCAGGAGCTTCCCTCGCGTTTTATAGTGCCTGCCGAGCTTGCAGAGGACGAGATAAACAACTACCTTAACGGGAGCTACGCAGAACCGGCTCGGCCATTGACAAATCCCGTGATTTACGAGGCCATGACACGCTTCATCAACAACAAGCACGTGTTCAGCCAGCTTCCTTATGTCGTGCAGAGGTACTACCGCAACAAGAGGAGGAGCTTTACCCATCCGCAGAGGTACAGGGCGAGGTGAGATGCCTGCAGGGATTAAAGAGGAGTTCTCGGGAACAAGCGCGCCGCCTTTCCCATTGTTCTTGCCTTTCTTTGCGAAAAAGAGACGGGTTTAACACGGCTGCCTGACCGAAGCTGCTGCTATTCCAGTCTTTCTCCTTCGCCATCTCGCCGCTCATTGGACAAGTTCGCTTTCTCTGTGTTTTCTTTCAGAGTTTCCAGGCGGGTTGCGGTGCTGGGAGCGAAGCTTCTCTTCTTGGCTCTTGATACTCCCCGGGGTTGTTTTTCCAGCCAGCCTTTTTTCGCCTTCGTATATCTTTTTGCAGCAAGCGCCTTTTATCGCAGTCTCTTCGCTACCAGTGCGATTTTTCCGGCAGGGGGAGAAGCTTTCCGGGATCCTCTGCATTAATCTGTTTAACAGCGCCCTCTTCCCAGCAGGCATAAAAGCGCGGAGGTGTTAAGCATGAGTGATGAAGGAAGCCTGGATGATGTTGTGGGGGGAAGAGAAGGGTTCACTAACTTGGAGAAGATGCCTGTATACTTGATTATGGCAGCGGAGAAGATTGTTGGCCAAGACCAGCAAAGCCAAGGACTAGTCAATCATCACCTCGTTGAACTTGACAAAGTAGTGGAAGAAAGCAAACTCCTGAAAATGACGGTGGAAGAATTCAAGAATTACATGTTAAGTGACGAGCCAGACCTTTTTGGAAACACTTACAGCGCTGAACAAAAACACACTGTTGAAAGCATTATGAAAGCTTACGAGGAGCAAGCAAAAAATCCTAACAAAACCAGGGTGGATATTTACGCCGTGCCGGCTGACCCGACGACGCATACGCATACTGTGCAGCTCAGGCTTACTTCTGTTATAGGGGACTTAGCAGACAAAATAATTAAGGAGATCAAGGATGATAAAGGCGTAGTTACTGGCAAAAGCCTTTCAGCAATAGCGAGAATCCAAGAGGCGCTTGGCAAACAATACGCGAGTAGAGAAAAAGACAGCAATCTTTACCTTCTGGCCCGAAGCTACGCCAAGAAATGAGGCAACGGCGCCGCAGCAACACCCGGACTCTGGAGAAAAGAACAAGGCAAAGCGGGCTCAAGAAGTTTGAAAGCAGAAGCTCTTTTTGCACATTTCAAATTTCATTTTCGGGTCAGAGCGCCTAACATGCTTGGAAGCTTCAGAGCGGGTTGAATGAACTAAAAGTCGGTGAAAAATGCTCTATTCAAAAATTAAGACCTTTTTGGAGTGTCTTGCAAAGGGAAAAAATCCCAGCATAATACTCGGGGACCGACTTTTTTTAACACAGCCCAGCAATGGAGAAAGCAGTTATCAGCTGAGAGTGGGGCAGCGACTATTCTCAATAGAGCAAAGCTTATCCTGGTCTTCTTTTGAGAATAGACTGCTGGAAGAGAATATTGAGGAAGTGGATAGTGCTTTGGATGATAAGATTCAAAGCGAGTACTTAAAACTAGTAAAAGAGATGCACGATTTTGAAAATTCAGAGAATAGGGTGGCGCGTCCAACTCCCAATAGTTTTGAGGAATATCTCCTAGTTAATGTTTTAGCAGTCTACCTCAACCAACTGGAGAACCCTCTCCGCAGGCATTATAAACCAAGCCTTCGAAAGGAGGGAAGAGCAAATGCTAAAAGAGTTTTGGAAGGGGTGCCATATCTAGGATCTCTTTTCCCTGGCAAGGCCATGGTCTTATTCAATAATGCTGCCCAAGTGTACAAGAAAGACGGCTTTAGTGTGCGCAACGGGAATAAGCTTTTTCTGGCAGCACATTGCTGGAGACCTGAAACCACACTGACCATTGAGGAGATTGTCCAGAGATACTCCCAACTGGTAGACAGGAAAATCACTGAATTAGCCCACCAGTCCTTCAAAAACAGGGGGCAGATCCAATTGTATATAAACTCTAAAAAGAACCAACTGAAGATTTACGAGAAGAGCTTGGAAAAAGCAAGAGAAGCACAGAGAAAAAAGAGCATAATCTTCTACGAACAAAATGGGGAAGGCCACTACGCAGTTCTTGTCCGCATGCAACCCTACGCAATCTTTTACAAAAACAAATACTACTATTTTCATGAGCCAGTAACTTTGAAGAGCAAAATACGCTACGACGGAAAATATGCAAAGGCGAGCCAACCCCGTGTTGTTTCTCCTCCGAATTACCAGCATCCTTTCGTTTATCTTCCAGACAACACTTGGGGGCAAAAAATATGCTTTGATGGGGGCAGAGTGTTTACCCGCAAAAACATAAGGCTGGGGAGCATTCCGCTGAGAAGTTTTTCAGACACATTTTTTGGATTAAATCTGGTTGCCATGCTAATTGAAGCAGTCTATGGCTTGCAGGCTGGATACATTGAGGGTGTTAATCCGGCAAGGGGTTCTCTGGAAAATTTCAGCTTTCGCGTTGTGTCTAAGCACCAGCTACCTGAAGATGTTGCTATAAGATACGTGAGACCTGATCTCTAACCAAAATGAACCAAGCAATTCACAATAGAAACGTCCTCTTATGGGGGGATGAGAACCAGACGAAACTCTACGAAGCAAAGGTTATAGTCAACGGACTGGGACTTCTTGGGCAATACATCGCAACTTCACTTGCAGGCCTCGGAATAGGGAAGATAATTTTGGCGGGAGATGAAAGAATCGGAACCAGAATCACAAATGATTTTTTAGCAAGGCTCAACTCTGAAGCAAAATACGGTCAAAGCAAAGCAGAGGCAGCTGCAGCAACCCTGGAGAAGATAATCAGCAAGGATGTCCAGTCTGTGGAAGCTCTTCCACTTCTCTTTGATGAGGCGCTGAGCGATTTTTACTCGCCGGATATTATAATAGACGCTGACCCCGAAAAAAGAAGAACAGAAAGAATAGTGGAAT
>CAYVGP010000016.1:0-11628 GCA_964451135.1 uncultured Methanosarcinales archaeon | reverse complement strand
GCCCAGCTCTTCTTGCTTCTTCGCCCTGCTTCCTCGCACTCCCTTATGATTTCTTCCTTGCTCGTCTTCACCCCTAGACTGGAAAAAAACCTGGAAATGTTTCTGGCATCTCTCTCCACAAGCTCCCCGTACAAAGCGCTCCCATTAGGGGTTGCCTGCGAGAAATCAATGAAGAAGGGCTTCTCCTTGAAGTTCAGGATGTTGAACTCTGAGAGGTCGCCGTGGACAAGCCCTGCCTCTGCAAGCCTCTTCATGTTCTCAACAACATCAATGTAAAATGCCTCCGGGTCTTGGGGATGCGAATCCTTCACCTTCGGGGCAGGCTCCTTCTCTCCAATCATCTCCATCACAAGTATGTTGTCAATGTAGGTGTGGGGCGTGGGCACCCTGACTCCTGCGCTCCTTGCAAGGTGGAGGTTCCTGTACTCTCTCTGGGTCCAGTTGAATATGACGTTTCTGCGGTTTTTTTTCAGGGTGAGGTATCTCAGGTCGTACTTTATGTTGTCGTACATGCGGTTGAAGTCGCATGTTTCCAGCCTGTAAATCTTCACAATCACATGGCTGCTGCCTTTCTTCGCGGTGAAGACGTTTGCCTCTTTCCCTATGGCAACAGGGGACTCAAGCCCCTCAAAGTGCCCCCTGGATATAAGCTTGAACAGGTTTCTCTCTGTTGCGTTGTCAAAGACATCCTTGTATGTCCTGAACTTCTCCTTTGTTGCGCCCATAGCACTGTGTGTTCCTGCAGGCTTTTTAATGCTTCCGCCTCTTGGCAGGGACTGCTGCGTTGGGCTGCTGCTCTCTCTTGCAAGGGGCAACCTCCACTTTGCTGCTGCAAGGCCCTCTCCGTCTGATGCAGCCCTGCTTAATCCCGCCTTGCCATATTGCGTTGATGCGTGCCCCTGCCAATGTGTTCGCACAATGATGCTTCTTATTATGCACAAATTATTTAAAGCCGCCACCATAACTCCAGGGCATGCCAGCTCCTGTGACTCTTTACCACAAAAGGGATGTGTATGTCGTCGCTGCCGGATTCATGAAAAGGGCTTTGAGCCTCGTAATTGATTTGTTCCTGCTGAACATCATTGTGTTGTTCCCTTTCAGGCCGGCAATATCCTCTATTGTTCCCTCTGAGAACCTCGGGGAGGTGATGAATTACCTCAACCAGAATCCGGGAGCCCTTTCTGCGTTGTCAGCCCTGGTTCTGATGATAGGAGTTGTGGCGCTTCTTTACTTTGCCTGGTTTCAGAGCAGGTTCGGCCAGACGCTCGGCATGATGGCAACCAAGCTCTTTGTGGCAGAGCAGGACTCCCTTCCCAAGGTTGCAGCAGGAAAGGCAGGGATAAGCCTCGCAAAGGCGCTCCTGAGGAATCTCTTCATAATTCCTGTGTTCCCTGTTTATCTGCTGTGGTTCATTGAGCCTGCTGTTATGGTCTTTGACAGGAAAAACCAGCGCCTCCTTGAGAAGCTCACAAAGACCTTTACTGTGGAGGTTGTGCGCTTATAGCGTGTAAAATGAAGCAAGCTACCAAAATTGCCCCGGCAAAGCAGCCAAGGAGAAAGTTTTTCTCCGTAGCATACGCACTCCTAGCCCTCATACTCCTCTCCTACGTGCTTTCAAAGGCAGTCATCGTATTCACAGGGCAGCAGGAAATACCTTCTTCTGACTCAGCTGCAGCTGTTGCAGTGATAGATGTGAGCGGAATAATCGCAAATGCCGCTGAGCCAATGCTTCTTGGAAGAGGGGTTGCGTCTGCGGATGAAATAGTCTCGCTGATAAAAAGGGCAGAGTCAGACCCCCGGATTCGCGGCATTGCCCTCAGGATAAACTCTCCCGGGGGAACCCCTGTTGCCTCAGAGATGGTGGCAAAGGCGGTGCAGAACCTATCCAAGCCAACCGCGAGCCTGATTCTTGACCAGGGAACTTCGGGGGCCTACTGGGTTGCCGCGAGCTCTGACCGCGTAATCTCAAGCAGGCTCTCCCTTGTGGGCAGCGTGGGTGTTCAGGGGAGCTTTCTCGTCTTTTCAGGACTGATGGACAAGTACGGGGTATATTACAACAGGCTTGT
This sequence comes from uncultured Methanosarcinales archaeon, assembly GCA_964451135.1. Lineage (GTDB taxonomy): Archaea > Nanobdellota > Nanobdellia > Woesearchaeales > JAADFO01 > CAYVGP01. The sequence continues at coordinate 9,562 of CAYVGP010000016.1, read as the reverse complement.
GGCAGGAAAATTCAAGGACATAGGCACGCCATTCAGAAACATGACTTCAGAGGAAAAAAAGCTGTTCTCTGAGCAGCTTGAGGAGATGCACAGGGTTTTTTTGGGCGATGTTGCGAAGCTAAGAAATCTTGACGAAAAAAACAAGCAGAGCATTGCCACAGGAATGGTATTTGTGGGGGAAAGGGCCAAGGAGCTCGGCCTTGTTGACGAGTTCGGCGGCGAAAGGGAGCTTGAGAACTACTTCAAGAAAAAGCTCAACGCAAGCTCCGTAACGCTTGTCAGCTTCAGGGCTCCCAAGTCTCTTCTCAGCTTGTTGGGCCAGTTCTCCTCCTCGCTCAGCTACTATCTCGGCTTTGGCATCGGCCACGCCCTCCTCTCATCCCCCCAGAGCATCAGCGGGTTCAGGGCATTCACATGACTCACCCCAAATAACGCTTTTTCAGTCTGGACTAAAAAAGAGGTAAGTGTTGAAATGGAGTTCGCAAATCCCTCCGGCCTTATAGCGCTGGCATCCCTTGTTGCGCTTGCAATAATCTACCTCAAGAGGCCCAGGCCCCTCCGCAGGGAAATACCTTCGCTCATGTTCTTCTTCAGAAGCAGGGGCAAGAGGCAGAAGTCTTTCCTCAGAAACCTGGTCAGCAACCTCCTCTTCCTTGTTCAGGCCCTTGTTTTGCTTCTTCTCGCCCTTTCAGTGGCATACCCCTTTGTGAAGACAGACCTGGCAAAGGAGTCCAAGAACATAGCATGGGTTATTGACGCCTCAGCAAGCTCAAACACACTGCTCAGAGGCAGGGGCATCACCCGGCTTGAGGCGGCAAAGGACTACGCGCTCAAAAATCTTGCCCAGAGCAACTATGTGGTGCTTGCCACAGACCCGCCCAAGATAGTTCTATCAGATGCCAACAAGAGGGCAACAGCCTCGTTCCTCAAGAAGCTTGACTCTGCTGGTGTTGGCACGAACATAGGCGATGCAATGCTAGCTGCCCAGTCCCTCCTTGAGAGGTCAGGCAGGAAGGGCAAGGTTGTTGTGCTCAGCGACTTCATACAGACCTCGGGTTCTGACTACGTGGTTGCAGCTAAGCTGCTTGCCTCAAAAGGAACGCCTGTATCATACGTAAACCTTAACAGCCCGGCGTCCAACATGGGCTTTACCGGCCTGACTTTCAGGAAAAGAATGGCTGTGGCAGAAATCACGAATTTCATGCCTTCGCCTGTCAATGCCTCCCTCTCTTATTCGGTTGAGGGCAAAAAGCTTTACTCAAAAAGCATCTTCCTGCCTCCTCTTTCAAAGGAAACAGCGGAGATAGAGCTTCAGCCCGGGCTGGGCGTTATAGAGCTGGGCCCCGAGGACGACTTTGTGACTGACAACAGGCTTTTTGTTTCTGTTCCTGCTGACAAAACACTCCGCGTGCTCCTGATAACCAACAATCCGGGAAGCTACATGTACCTCGGCCTTTCTTCCCTTCCCAATGTTGATTTGAGAGTGGCAGAGCCCCCGATAATACCGCAGGAGGACTTTGACCTCTACGTTGTTTCCCAGATCAAGCCTTCCCTTGTGCTTCCCGGCACCTTCTCAGACATAATAGAGAAGGTGGAGGCAGGCTCAACCCTCCTCGTTGAGGCGCAGGACGGGCTTGAGAACTCAGAACTCTACCAGTACCTCCCAGTGGAGATTCACGGCAGGATCCGCGGCACAAAAGTCTTTGGCACAAGCCCCAAGCTCAGCGCCAACGAGTTCTCATTCGGAAGCGCGGAGAGCATTCTCAACATGTCCCTCAGGGAGGGCGCGGAAAGCATCGCAATAACCAAAGAGGGAAGCCCTGCCATTGCGCTTAAAGAAACAGGCAAGGGCGTTGTTGTTCTCACAGGACTTGAGGAGGACAAGAGCGACTTCAAGCTCACCCCCTCTTTCCCCGCATTCCTCGCTGCCCTTGTTGAGTCCTACGCTTCCCCCTACCGCCTTGAAAGCCTGAACCTCCTCACCGGCATGATTCTCGGCTCTGAGTCAGGCCAGATATCCGCTCCGTTCGGGGCTGTGGAGTCAAGGAGCGTGGAGCTTCTCACACCAGGCTTTTACACAACAGACCAAAGGACATACGGCGTTTCCTTCATAAACCCCGCTGAGTCAAACGCGGGAAAGAAAGCTGAAGCCCCTCCAGCTGTTTCAGGAAGTGCTTCAGATGAAGGCAGTTTCACTGTCTCCTTTGGCCTTCTTCCCATCTTCCTGCTTCTGGCAGTTCTTCTCTTGTTTGTTGAGCTAGCCTTGACGAAGTACAGGGGTGATGTCTGATTCCTCCCGTATCCTTTGAGCAGCCATGGCTTATCGGCGCAGGAATAGCAGCAGCAGCCCTGGCTGTGTTCATACTCAGAAAGAGGTTCTTCCGCTTTGATTCGCCAGAGGAGGACAGAAGGTTTCTGGCTGCAACAAGAAAAAAGAGGCTCTACATGGGCGTGCTCCGCTCCATTTCCCTGTTCCTGATATTTGTGGCATTGGCAGGGCCCTTCAGCTTCAGGGAAACAACAATTGAGGGCAACCCGAAACTCATTCTATTGATAGACAACTCCTCCTCAATGAGGGTGATGGACACCTCCTTCCTTCCCTCGTTTGTTTCCGCGCTTAAAGACAATGTGCCGACAACGCTGAGGTATTTCGGCTCAGGGGAGGAAAGCCCAACAGGGGACGCCCTGCTGAAATCCCTTGAGGAAGGCGCCTCAATCCTTCTTGTGACTGACGGCAGGGCCAATAAAGGGAGAGACCTCTCAAGCGTCATTCATTTCGCTTCCTCGCTTAACGCCTCTGTCAATGCAGTGAACTTGTCCCCTGCGTTTGACGACGTCTATGTTGAGATAGAGGGGCCGGAGGAGGTCATAGCAGGCACTGACGCCTCATATACGGTAAGGGTCAGGGGCATAGGCAACACAGGATACAAGCTGACAGTTGTTTATGACGGCGTAACCCTTTACAGCAGGGAGCACAGCGGGGACTTTTCCTTCAACTTCCTGAAGCGCATAACAGAGGGCTACCACAAGATAGAGGCAGTTGCGGAGGCAAACGACTTCTTTCTCAGAAACAACAAGAGATACAGGGTTGTGGAGGGCAAGCCCAAGCCCCGGCTCCTGTTTGTGGGCCGAACCGGGGGTCCGTTGCACGAGCTTCTGAAAAAGCTGTACATTGTTGAGAACAGCGACATCTCAGGCCTTGCTTCCGGGAAATACGACGCAGCCATCTTCAACAACGTAGAGGCAGGGGAGTTTGACTCAAAGATCGGCTTATTGGAGTCATTCCTTGACAAAGAGAACGGAGCCCTTTTTGTAGGGGGGAAAAACTCCTTTGACAGGGGCGGCTACGACAAGCACCCCGTAACATCCATCCTGCCTGTCTCAGTGGGGGCGGGGGAGGAGAAGCCTGATGAAAGAATAAACGTCGTTATCCTGATAGACATCTCCCAGAGCACCGGAAGGTATTTCTCAAGGGTGTCAGGGCAGAAAAAGGTTGATGTTGAGAAGGCACTCGCGGCGAGCATAATCAGCTCCCTTGACTCAAAGGACTATGTGGGGGTTGTGGCGTTCAACACCCAGGGGTTCGTGGTCAGCCCCCTCTCCCCCCTTGACAACAAGCTCGCGCTGACTGCGAAGGTTGCCACGCTGAAAAACGGAGGCGGCACAGTCATACTCTCAGGAATGCAGGAGGCATTCAAGATGCTTTCAGGAGCGAAGGGAAGCAAGAACATCATAGTCATATCTGACGGCGTCACCCTCTCTGCCCAGAGAACCCTTGACTTCGCCAACCAGATATACGAGAAAGAGGGCATAAAGACCTACGCAGTGGGGGTTGGGAGGGGAACGAACGCAGGCTTTCTGAGAGCCCTTGCAGGGGCAGGGGGCACAAACACGTACATCCAGCCAGAGGAGACAGAGAAGCTGAAAATACTCATAGGAGAGCCCCCTGAGGAAGACAAGCCCAAGACATCCTTCGCCCTGGAAGTCACAGACCCCTACCATTTCGTAACATCAGGGCTTAAGCTCTCCTCCTCAATATCAGGGTTTAACTACGTGCTTCCCAAGAGCGCCTCGCAGGTTCTTGTTTCAACAGAGCAGAACAACCCTTTGCTCGTGGTATGGCACTTCTCCCTGGGCAGGGTTGGCGTGCTTGCAACTGACGACGGAAGCTCGTGGGCAGGAAGCATCTACTCGGGGAACGACTCCCTGCTCATCTCAAGACTTGTCAACTGGGTTGCAGGGGATGTCTCAAGGTCAAGCGAATTAAGCCTCAAGACAAAGTCGGTTGTCTCAGGAAAGGAAAACAGGGTTTATGTTTATTCATCCTCCTACCCCAAGCAGGAAGGCCTTGTGTTTGCAAGAGTCGGAAACAACCTCTACAAAACAATAGTGCTTCCGAAGAACGAGGGCTTTATTGACATACTCGGAATGCCCTCTGCCTCAAACTATCCCCCTGAGTTCATGCATCTGGGAATGGACGAAAACTTCATTGAAGCAGTTTCCTCGTCAGGGGGCAGGATTTACACTCCGAATGATGCCAAGGAAATAGCTGAGGCAGTCAGATACCGCGTAAGGAGAAAATCCATTGAGAAAAAGCCCCTCAGCCACATATTCCTCATATTTGCAATAATCGTTTTCCTCGCAGAGATAGCCCTGAGAAAGCAGGTTTTCGCAGCCTCAAGCCGCTGAGCCACTGCACACCAACAGACCAAAAGCTATTTAAAACACGGCAACTAAAAAAAGCGGTGCAAAAGGGGTTCAAACCCAAAAACAAACTGACACGCTCCGGGAAAAATGGGATACCTGAAGAAAAACGTCAACCTTGTCCTTCTTGGCCTTGTAGTCCTTCTGGCAGTTTCGTTCGCAGCCCTCACCACATACTACCACACCACCTACTCCGAGCTTTCCAACGAGTATCTGGTTAAGCTGAGAGAGCTTGAGAAAATCACCCGGGACCTTGAGACCTCAAAGAGCAAGCTGAACGAAACCATAACCCAGTTCCAGCTCAAGGACATAAGGGAGAAAGACCTGAGCGAGAAATACGAGTATCTGAGGGAGCAGAAGGAATCCCTCTCAGAGATGCTCAACCAGACAAACGCAAGCCTCACTGAGACAAGAAGGGTTCTCAGGGAAAAGGAGCAGAAACTGGAAAAGGCGCTGAAAGACATAGAGGCAAAGAAGCTTGAGATAATCAACCTTGAGGCGAGCCTGAAGCAGTCCAAGGACACTGTAAGCAGGTACGATGCAACAGCAAGGCAGCTTGACATAGTGGTGGACTACTTTGACAACGCCCTTCAGGACTATGTTAATGATGACGCGCTCCAGGCGTGCAGCTCAGAACTCATAGACCTCCAAGACAAGTTCATCCCCATAAAGTCCAGAACAAACGAATTAATAAAGATATCCTGACTGCTCAGGGAAGAGAAGCACAAAAATGAAAATCCCCCGCAAGAAACAAGTTCCCCGCAACCCCTTCATCAGCGCTTTCCGGGAACTCACAATGTACGGAAGGCTCCGCACACTGCTGGAAACCCTGCTGGACTCTGTTCTCGTGTTCCTGATTTCCTTGCTGTTTCTCTCAATAGTTTCCTTTTACGCCAGATTCGCATTCCTGATAGCTCTCACATACTTCGTAATAGCCATTTACGTGCGCATGCGCGAGAACTACCTAGACTACGTGGAGGCTGCTTACCCCGAGCTGAGGGAAAAGCTAAGGACCGCAGCCCAGTACAGGGCCTCAATGAACCCCCTCGCCCAGGCGCTGAGGGAGGAAGTCGCGAGAGAGCTTCGCAGGGTTTCCGTCAGCTCTGTCCTGTTTCCAAGCATAATGGCCGAGAAGGGCTTGACGATGAAAACAGGAAAGGCATCTGTGTGGCCTATAACCATGCAGGGAAAGGTGATAGGTGTTCTTTTTGTCTGCTTTCTCCTCATTGCTACCTCTCTGTTCAACACCTACTTCATCGGCCTCAAGCTCTGGGTTTCTGACAGCGTTAAGAAGGCGCCCTCCCTCCTTGACGACCTGATGGATGAGGATGGAGGGGGCAGCAGCCCTCTTCTGTCCTTTTTCTCCAACCCCTTTGAGGACGAGGAGCTTAAGGCAGGAACCTCAACGAACCTTGACATCTACGGCGACCCTAATCTCGCAGCCCTCGGGGAGAAGGAGCAGACCCTTAATGTTGAGCCGCTCGGCCTGAGAATGGACCTCGCCGCAGAAGGGGAGATTCCTGAGGACGAGTTCTCAGAGACATCTCCCTACAAGGTCAATGCCCGCCCAGCAGACAAATACAAGGAGGAGCGAATCAAGGAGGAGCACAGGGAGGTTGTCAAGAAATACTACCAGCTCCTTGCAGCCAAGTAACTTAAACAAATCCTTTAAATATTTCATGTGTTTATGGGTAAAGCGAAGATGGATGCGGCGTGCTGCTGCTCAGCACCCATGACAGGGAATAGCCCACGGTTGTTGGCTGGCGCAATGTCCCCGCGCTCTTGATTTACTATGCTTACGAGGTGATTGAAATGAGGAACACAGAGGAAATAATCAACGCGATTAACAAGGAAATAGGGAAGGTGATAGTTGGGCAGCGGGGTGTGGTGAAGCAGATACTAGTAGCATTGCTCTGCGACGGAAACGCACTCCTTGAGGGCTATCCCGGGCTTGCCAAGACTCTCGCAATAAAATCCCTCGCCCGGCTTCTTGACTTGTCATTCTCCAGAATCCAGGCAACCCCTGACCTCATGCCCTCTGACATCACAGGAACCTACATAATAGAGGAGAGCAACGGCAAGAGGCAGTTCAAGTTCCAGAAAGGGCCTATATTCGCAAACGTGGTGCTTGCGGACGAGATAAACAGGGCAACCCCGAAGACGCAGTCAGCTCTTCTTGAGGCAATGCAGGAGAAGCAGGTCACTGTGGGAAGCAGTACGTTCAAGCTTGACCTTCCCTTCTTTCTTCTCGCAACCCAGAACCCCATTGAGCAGGAGGGCACCTACCCGCTTCCGGAGGCCCAGGCAGACAGGTTCCTCCTCAAGATAAGGGTGACGTACCCCGACTTCAAGGAGGAGATGGAGATAGTTGACAGGTACGCCTCAGTAAGCCCCCAGCCCCAGCTGAGGCCAATCCTCAACAAGGAACGGATAAGATACTTGCAAAACCTCACAAAACAGGTTCCCATTGCGAACGACATCAAGACAAAGGCTCTGAAAGTCGTGACTGCGACGCGCAACTCGGAAATGATTGACTACGGGGCAAGCCCCAGGGCATCAATAGCCCTTGTGCTTGCCGCAAAGGCGCACGCCCTGCTGAGCGGAAGGAACTACGTGAGCTCAAAAGACATAGAGGCAGTCGCCTTGCCGGTCCTGAGGCACAGGATAGTGCTGTCTTTTGATGCAGAAAGAAAGGGCGTAACAGCGGATGACGTCATAAGCGAGCTCCTGAAGAAGAACCTCTGAAACCAATGCGTGCCAAAAATGATTGATGCCTCTTTTCTGGAAGAACTCAGGCAGTTCAGCCTTGTGTTCACAAAAAGGCTCACCTCCAAATTCACAGGGGAAAGAAAGAGCTCGCTTCACGGCAGGGGCATGGTGTTTCACGACCACAGGATTTACGCGCCGGGGGACGATTTTCGCTCCATAGACTGGAAGATATACGCAAGGACGGACGACCTCTACATAAGGACCTTTGAGGAGGAGAGAAGCCTTGTCGTCCACACAGTCATTGACTCCTCTGCCTCAATGGACTACGGAAGCCCTAAAAAGTTTGATTACGCATCCATGCTCGCAGTTGGCTTCGCGTATCTTGCTGTGAAAGCAAACGAGAAGTTCATGTACTGCACATTCTCCGATGACCTGCAGGTTTTCCAGCCAAAGAGGGGAATGGGGCACCTTGCAGCCATGATAGAGCTGCTCAACAAGGTCAAGCTCAGGGGAAAATCCAACTTCCTGAAATCAATGCAGAAATACAGGAAAACAATAACAACAAAGTCCCTCGTAGTCATATTCAGCGACTTCCTCTTTGACTTGTCTGAAATCAGGGAGGCCCTTTACCTGTTCAAAAACATGGATGTCAAGGTTGTCCAGGTCCTTGACTCAACAGAAAGCGAGCTTTCCCTCGCAGGGGACTTCAGGCTCAGGGACCTTGAGACAGGGGACATTCTCAGAACCGAGATAACGCCGAGGCTGAAGAAGGAGTACGAGGAGCAGCTCCGCCTTCACTCTGCGAGGATAAGGAAGGCCTGCGACGAGCTTTCCTTCGCTTTCTTGCAGGTCACAACAAGCATGCCTGTTTTTGATGTCTTCTCAAAGCTCCTCTGAGCACCAAATCCGCCCGGCTGTGCCTTTACTATCGCGGCAGATTCCGCGGGGCGGGAGGGAGAAGAATCGCCCATAATTGTTTACGCCTTCACTTCGGTGTTCAGCCCGAGCTCAGGAACGTCCTCTGCATTGAGAACAGGTCTCGGAAACTTCTTCCTGTCCTCAAAGGCTATCCTCTCGCATGCAGTGTTCACAAAAACCTCCACAAAAGGGAAGTCCCCGAGGCGCGAAAAATCTATTGTGTTGAACGCAAGGAAATAGAATTCTTTCTCAGGGAACAGCTCTCTGAGCTTATAACCGAGATTTATCTTGTTCTGTCCCGGCTTTGTCGTGACAAGAACGCCGATGCTTGAGGAGGAGTAGAACGCCTTGAGGGCTGCAAGGGTTCTCTTTCTCTCCTTCTCAAAATAGGAGTTCGGGAACAGGAAAAACGCATTGCCAACAGGGTTGTAGACGTAGATGGGCTTCTTGTTTGCGAGAGCCAGGGCCTTGGGGTGGAACTCCCCGTCCCCGATGTAAAGAAAAGCCTCAAAATCGCCCTCTATCCGCTGGTTGTTGCAGCCGTAGAGCTGGCCCGGGTAAACAGTGTGCCTTGTCTTGAACACAAAAACCCTTTTGCCTGCCTTCTCAAGCTGCTTCTTGACCTCGTTGTAGCTGCCGATGAACTGAACAGACATGAACAGCGCAATTCTCTCCGGCAGCTTCTCCAGGTGCCTCTCCGGAACCCTGACCTCTCCCAGGTATCTTCCCTCAACAAAAAACGTCCTCATGGAAACAGGATAATTCCGCAGGGCTTAAAAAAGCTTTTGTTTGGAAGCAAGGCCTCTCTCCGAATTCATCTCCGCGCTTTAATTAGCATTTCAAATAATAAAAAATAGCCTTGCTTCTTCCCTTTTTTCCCGTCTTAACTCCGTTTATAAACAAATTTCCAAAAGATTTTTATAGGTGTATCTACATGCTTGATTGTAGCGAGTAAGTCGCGCCGAACGGATGACGGCTCAGGATTGAGCTCAGGACAAGTAGGTGTGGTTCGCTTTCTTTTCTTTGAACAAATCATTTTTCTCAACTTCTATTCGTTCTTTGATAATATTCGTTTAATTATTACATCTCGCTTTCAGTTTCATTGGATTGTATTTATTACCAAAGGTTCAGATCGGGAGAGCACTAGTATGTACGTTAGATACGAATTCGTATATCGAATATCGTCTGCAGCTCGAGTAATAAATAACTATAAGATTAGATGTATATGTAA
>CAYVGP010000015.1:0-11909 GCA_964451135.1 uncultured Methanosarcinales archaeon | reverse complement strand
AGAGAACAAAGAATTCTCGGAGTTCATCAAGGAGGAGAACTACTTTCACTTAAACTTTGAGGGCGGCCACCCCTCGGACAATCCGCTGGAGCTTTTTGCCAGCTTCATGAACTCTGCGCTCAGCCCTGAGCTTTTGAACAGAAACCTCAATGAAATACCCAACGCCTTTGTCAGGGAAAATGTGAGGAGGGCGTACCTGGAGGTGGCTGAGGCAGTTATCGGCTCGTCCCCTCCTAATATTAAAGGGGCGATGAGAAGAATTGTTGGGAAGGCCGCTTCCTCCTTGCGCAGAAGCGCAACCCCCTAGCAACAGCTTTATAAATTATTGCTCATCCACATTGGTTATGGAGCACTCAATATGGACTGAGAAGTACAGGCCCAAGGACTTTTCCGAGATTGTGGGGCAGAAGGAGATTGTGGAGAGGGCGAAGGCGTTTGTGAAGCAGAGAAACCTTCCGCATCTCCTCTTCGTGGGGCCCCCGGGAGTCGGCAAATCAACGCTTGCGCTTGTCATCGTGAAAAAGCTTTACGGCGACACGTGGAGAGAGAACTTTCTTGAGCTGAATGCGAGCGACGAGCGCGGCATTGACGTTGTTAGGAACAAGGTGAAGGACTTCGCAAGGACAAGAACCCTCGGCGACTTTCCCTTCAAGATAATATTCCTGGACGAGTGCGACGCCCTGACAAAGGAGGCCCAGCAGGCCTTGAGAAGAACAATGGAGAACTACACGCAGACGTGCAGGTTCATCCTCTCCGCAAACTACTCCTCCAAGATAATTGAGCCCATCCAGTCAAGGTGCACTGTTTTCAGGTTCCGCCTCCTGGACAAGAAGGACGTGTTCTCAATCATCAGCAGGATAGCCAAGGCAGAGGGGCTTGACATTGACGAGAAAGCCCGGGAAGCCCTCTACGACGTCAGCGAGGGCGACGTCAGAAGGCTTGAGAACATTCTTCAGAGCATTGCCGCTGCGGGAAAAAAGATAAGGGAGGACATGGTGTACGAGATTGCCTCTGTTGCAAAGCCGAGGGAGATAATAGGGGCAATGAAGCTTGCCGCAGAAGGCAAGTTCGTCAAGGCAAGGGATGAGCTCTTGGGCACAATGCTGAAGTACGGGCTCTCCGGCTATGACGCGATAAAGCAGATTCAGAAGGAGGCGTGGAGCCTTGACGTCCCTGACAAGGCAAAGATAAGGATTATAGACAAGTGCGGAGAGGTTGAGTTCCGGATGGTTGAGGGAAGCGACGAGTTCCTCCAGCTTGAAAGCCTTCTCGCATTCATTTACCTCGCCTCAGAGAAGTCACCTGACGAATGAGGCGTAGAACAGGGCTATTGCAGCCCCAAAGGCGATAATGTCTGCCTTGTACTTTCTGGTCTTCTTGTACACCCTGAGCCATTCCAGGCCGTGCAGGCCCTTTGTGGTCTTGGAAAAGTAGAGAAAGCTCTTCTTTGAAAAGGGGTAGGCAAGCATTATGCCGTCCCCTGTGTTGAAAATGTCCAGGAAGAGGTGGAAGTACAGGGCAAACACGACCACCCCCAGTTTCAGGGAGGGCTTCAGCACAAACAAAATAAGCAGGGGCAGGTAAGTGACAGGCCAGTGCGTCAGCCACTGGTGGTGGCGAACATCAGACTGGAACCTTCTTTTCATCATGGAGTAGGCGGGGATGTCAAAATCCGGGAACACCGAGAAAAAAAACAGGAGCAGGTAGTGGGACTGGTCCAGGTTCAGCGACAGGGCTTTGTCAAGCGCGAACATTGCCAGAAAGGGGTAAGACAGGTGAGCCTGCAATATCATAAGCACTGAAAAGGACGCCTCTGTTTTTAAGCTTTTCCTGCCTGAAAAAAACACAGCTGGTTCCGGAAAAATATATTCGCTGCAATAACAATATTAATAAAGAGCAGGGCTTTTTGAAAAGATTGTGATGAGGGGAACGACAGGGAAGTTAAGAGCTGGCCACGAAGATGGCGAGAGTGAGGGAAGCCCGCGTCTGGAAGAGCTTCTGAGTTTGGTGGCCGGCAAGAGGGTTTCATTGATAACGCACTGGGACGCTGACGGCGTTTCTTCCGGAGCCCTTCTTTACCACTTGATACGCGCACATGCCGAGAGCGTGTTCACCTCGTCAAAGGGCGATGTGTTCTCTGTTGGCCTTGACGACATAGGGGAAAACCCTGACATCGTGATATGCACAGACATTCAGCCCTCGCCAGAGCTTGACCCCCGAAAAGTCATTTACATAGACCACCACCCGCTTGAAGAGCCGGAAAGGTTCCTCATGGCTGTTCATGACGAGCACTGCCAGTCCACATCCCTCCTTATCTGGACGGAGCTGATACCTGAAACAAGGAACCCGTACTTTGTCTTCCTCTCGCTCCTGGGCTACTTCGGGGACGGGGGGAGAAAGGAGGAGCTCCCGAAAAAGCTCCTGGACAGGGCAATGGAGCTCATACCTGACATGATGGTTGAGAGGCAGTCCTTTTACGACCCCAACAAGAGCTACCTGGAGATAGAGAAGCACATACCTGCCATAAACACAGGAAAGAGAATGCACTGGTCAGGGGACCTTCCGCTTGAGATGCTCAAGAACATCCATCACCACGACCTATTCATCCGGTGCATTCACCCGATAGCAGAAGAGCTGAACGGCTACAGGTCCCAGCTCAGAAGCCTTTACAACATGGAGCTCAAGCTTGTTGACCTGCCAAAGCTTCACTACGGGGTTATTGAGTCAAAGAGGAACGTTCAGGGCGTTCTTTGTGCGAGGCACATGAAGGACAAGCCGATTATCGTGCTTAACAGGTTCAACGGAAAGGTGATAGGGAGCATGAGGGTCCCTGACCACATGGACTTTGATGCAGGAAAGTTCCTCAACCAGTTCAACTCTGTTGTGCCCAGCTTTCTTGGCGGGGGGCACGAGAAGGCCGGCGGCTTCACATTTGACCAAGAGCAGCTGCCCCTGTTCCTCAAGGAGCTTGAAAGAGTGGCTAAGTGAGAAAGCGCTTCACTTCTGCTAGGCTGTTAACAACCGCGTCAGCCCTGTCAAGACTCTGCCCCTTGGTGGTGGGGTTCCGCAGAGCCACGCAGAACATTCCCGCCTTCTTTGCTGATGCTATCCCTATGTCCGAGTCCTCAACAGCCAAGCAACACAGGGGCTTCACCCCTATTCTGCGTGATGCAAGAAGGTAGGTGTCCTGGTGCGGCTTTCCTTTCTCCACGTCGCTTCCTGTGACAACTGCGTCAAAGAGTTCCCTGAGGGAGTGCTGCTGAAGCACGATCTCGGCAATCTCACCGGGCGAGCTTGTTGCCAGCGCTCTCTTCAGCCCCCTCTTTTTAGCTTCCCCAAGCAGCTCCCTCGCCCCCGGCATTAGAGGCGCCCCCTTTCTGAACTCCCTGAGCATTTCTTTCAGCCCGAGGCTCATGAACTCCTCAAAGCTCAAATCAATCTTGTAGTGCCGGGACATTCTCATGTAAGAGTTCCGCGGGCTGAGCCCTGTGAAGCGGTGAAGCTCCCCCTCTTCTGCGCTAATGCCCAGCTTAGAGAGCATTCTCCTGCCTGCCCTGTAATGAAGCTCCTGGCTGTCTATCAGGACTCCGTCCATGTCAAGAATAAGGGCCTCAAAAACTCTGTTTTGCTTCATTCGCTTATTCTCCTGACGAACTCTTCCTTTGTTATGGGCTCAACGCTCTCAAAAAGCGTTCTGAGCCCCTGCGCCAGGCTTTCGGGCTCTGCTATCCTGCTGTGCACGTAGGGCTTTATAATCCACTTGGTGTCTGTTGAGGAGAAAGGATTAACGAATATCACTGCGAGGTTGCTGAGGGAGGCGCACTCCTCCCAGCGCTCTGTAAGCTTCTTGAAGGACTCCTCGCTGTTGAGGCACACGACAGTGAACTTTGAGGCTGAGGAGGATGCCCTGCTGACCCATTCCTGGCAGGAATCAAGCAGGGGGTCTATGATATAGATTTCTGTTCCTGCCTTTTTCTCAGCAGCAAGGGTGTTGCCCTCTTTTTTTATTGAGATTATTTCCTTCCGGAGCATGTCTCTGTGCCTGACAAGCCTCTCAGTCCATTCCACCAACCAGGATTCCGCATTCATTGGCAACGCCTTGTTCCGGCCTGTTTAAAAAGTTTTTTGAATTGTTAGAAGGTGCGGCAAAAATAACGGATGAAAATCTACTCCTGGGGAGCGTGTATCTTCTCTCCCCTTCTGACCTCCTGGACCCACATCAGGCCGATTCTTATGAGTTCCTTGTTGAACCTGTCAGAAACCTTGTAAGTCTTCTTGTAGAGGTCGTAGTAGATCATGCCCATGCTCTTCATGGGCGTAACAATCCTGTCGTAGAACTGCCTCTTGTTGTAGCTAAGCTTCACTTTCTTGCCCTTGTAGGGCTCCTCGTCTATTTCCGCTATAAGCTCTCCTTCGTGAAGCTTTGTTGCGAAGAAGCTCATCTCGGTCTTGGTGAATTCCCCTCCCTTTTCCTGCATCGCCTTTATCAGGAGCTTGGCAACTATTTTCTGCTGCTTTGTTGCAAAGACTATCTCGTAGATGTCATCCGGAAGGTTGAACCGGTCAAAGAGTATTACCATTCTTCAAGTACCCCCAACAGAGTTCTCAGAAAATAAACCAGTATATAAATGTTACTCTTCATCTGCACTGGTATAACCTCCTGTAGACTTTTTTCTCTCTTGCCAGATTAATGTGCGCTTACTCTAAACTGGTCTGCAAAGTCCCTGCAACTATTTCGGTTTCAGGGTATAAAGATTTCTTTGTATGGTTTGAAGCACCCAAAAGTTTAAATACATCCTTAATCTAAATTGACAAGATGTTGTGCGGATAAAATCTCATGACACACAACATCTTGTGTTTTACCATTGCGCGGTGTAAATTGTGAAATGCCCTTTCTGCCCCTCAAAAGATACCAGAGTCGTTGACAAGAGGGACACAAAAGACCTTACAGCAACAAGGAGAAGAAGGGAGTGCGGCAGGTGCGGGCGGAGATTCACAACCTACGAGCGCGTTGAGCTCACGAACATATTCGTGATAAAGAAGGACGGCTCAAGGGAGCTCTTTGACAGGAACAAGATAAAAAGAGGCATTATCAGGAGCTCCCAGAAGCTGCAGATAAAGATGGACCAGATAGACAAGCTGGTTGACCAGGTTGAGGCGAGGATTCGCTCAAGAAACCAGAAGGAAGTGAGGAGCTCAACCATAGGGGAGATGGTGCTAAGCTACCTTCGCAGGCTGGACGAGGTCGCGTTCATAAGGTTCGCCTCTGTTTACAGGTCCTTCAAGGACATCGGCTCGTTTGAGGAGGAGCTCAGAAAGCTGAAGAACAACAGCAAGGGGATCAAGCAAAAAAAGAAGGGTGATGGAAAAGATGGACTCAGGAATTAAGCAGGTGAAGAAGAGAGACGGAAGAGTTGTGCCCTTTGACAAGAAAAAAATAGCTGCAGCAATAGCAAAGGCTGCTGCCGCAGTCAACGGCAAGAACCACGACTGGGCATCTGAGATGGCTGACAAGGTTTCGGAAAAGGCTGCTGAAAAATTCAAGGGAGACATTCCCGGCGTTGAGGACATACAGGACATCGTGGAGACAGTCCTCATTGAGTCCGGCTACGCTCCTGTTGCAAAGGCCTACATAGTTTACAGGCAGAGAAGGGCAGAGATAAGGGAGGAAAAAAAGATTGTTCTTGAGAAAGAGGAGATTGACGAGGTTGACAAGCGCTTTGACGTGAACGCGCTCAGGGTTCTTAAGGCGAGGTACCTCAGAAAGGACGAGAAGGGGCGCCTCATAGAGACACCGAAGCAGCTCTTCACAAGGGTCGCTCTTCACGACGCGATTCCCGACATATTTTATGATGAGAGAGTGTGGGACAGGAACGCAAAGCAGAAGACACACAAGGAGGCTGAGCTAGATACAGAAAAGGCAGATGGAAAGTACTCCATCGGCAAGTACAAGCTCAACAGGTACCACCTTGAGGCAGTTGTGAGGCTCTACAACAGGTTCAACAGCAAGGGAATGATGAAGGTGGGCTTTGAGGAGCTTCTAGGCATGATGGAAAAGGGGGAGTTTGACAACCACGAGAAAACCATTGACGAGTTCTACAACATAATGGTGGAGAAGAAGTTCATGCCCAACACCCCTGCAATCGCGAACTTCGGGAACCCTCTGGGAATGGGCTCTGCCTGCTTCGTGATGGACGTGCCTGACTCCATAGACGGCATAATGGAGACCCTGAAGCAGACAGCCATAGTGTTCAAGGCCGGGGGCGGCATGGGATACAACTTCTCAAAGCTCAGGCCTGAGGGGGACTTTGTCTCAAGCACAGGAGGCGTTGCATCAGGCCCGATCTCATTCATGAGGCTGTTTGACACAATGACTGAAGTGATAAAGCAGGGAGGCATAAGAAGAGGGGCGAACATGGGCATCCTTAACAGCAACCACCCTGACATCATGAAGTTCATCACAGCCAAGCAGGGGAACAAGGCGCTGAGAAACTTCAACATATCTGTTCTCATAATGCCTGATTTCTGGGAGCACTACGAGAATGGAACCCCCTACCCGCTTGTTAACCCCAGAAACGGAAAAGTGGTCAAGACAGTAGATCCCAGAATGCTTTTTGACAAGATAATCTATCAGGCGTGGGAGTCAGCAGAGCCGGGCGTGATATTCTTTGACAGGGTGAACGACTACAACCCCTTCCTGAAGCACCTCGGCCCTATCGTAACTACAAACCCGTGCGGAGAGGTCCTTTTGTATCCGAACGAGCCCTGCAACCTTGGAAGCGTGAATGTGTGGGCGTTTGTCAAGGACGAGAAGGGGAAGAAGGCTGTTGACTGGGACGGCCTCGCGCAAGCAGTGAGAACCGCCACAAGGTTCCTTGACAACGTCATAGACGTTAACAACTTTCCGCTGAAGGACATTGAGGAAATGGCTCTCAACACAAGAAAGATAGGGCTGGGAGTGATGGGCGTCGCTGACCTGCTCTACGAGCTCAGGATTCCTTACAACTCAGAGGAAGGCAATGAATTCATGGAGAAGCTGATGGAGTTCGTGAACTACCACTCCAAGCTTGAGTCAATAGAGCTTGCGAAGAAAAGAGGCAGCCTGCCGTACTACGGCAAGAGCTTCTACCCTGAGGGAAGGCTTCCCTTCTCTGGTTATGAGGGCAAGAGCCACTGGGGCTTTGACTGGAAGGATGTTTCAAGGCGGGTGAAGGAGGAGGGAATACGCAACGGCTTCACAACAGTGATAGCTCCCACCGGCTCAATATCCATGATAGCAGGATGCTCCTCCGGGATAGAGCCTGTTTACAGCCTTGTGTTTGAGAAGAACGTCAAGGTTGGCTCCTTCTTCTACGTTGACCCTGTGTTTGAGAGGGTCATGAGGGAGGAGGGCCTTTACGACAACAAGCTCATGGAGGACATAAACGAGAACAGGGGCAGCATCCAGAACATCCCCTACATCCCCGGCCGCCTGAAGAGGGTTTTCGTGACTGCAATGGACATAGAGCCGGATGACCACATAAGGGCCCTTGCAGCCTTCCAGAAATGGACAGACTCATCCATATCAAAGACCAACAACTTCCCTGCTGAGGCAACAGTTGAGGACATGAGGAAGTCCTACATCCTCGCCTACAAGCTCGGCTGCAAGGACGTCACTGTGTTCAGGGACACCTCCATCCAGAACCAGGTTCTGGTTGCTCCTGCAAAGAAGGGCTCTGCGACAGAGCAAAAGGGGGCAGACGCCTCCGCAGCAGTTGAGGGCTCGGGGGAGATGCTGCTCGCCTCAGGATTCGGAATGGGCGAGGACGAGTCAGGGGGCAACGGCTCAATGGAGCAGGGAATTGATGCCGGAGTAAGCGCAAAGTCAGTGGAGCTGAAAAACTGCCCTGTGTGCGGCACATCCCTTCAGTTCAAGGAGGGGTGCGTTTCCTGCCCTGAGTGCGCTTGGGGCCTGTGCAAGTAAATCATGTGTGAGGAACAAAAGCATGGTTACCAGACTGAAGGCGCCTGTGAAGGTGAAGGGGGATGACAGGAAGGAAAGCCTTGGCCTCGTCCACGTCTACACAGGGGACGGCAAGGGCAAGACAACAGCTGCTCTGGGGCTCGGGCTCAGGGCAGCAGGCAACGGCCTCAGCGTCTATATGATTCAGTTCCTCAAAAGCGGGGAGACAGGAGAGCTGTTCTCTGCTGACAAATACCTCCCGAGCATGAGGATCGTCCAGTTCGGGGTGGAGGTGCTGTCTGACAAGCAGTCAAGGATAGTTGAGTTCTCCGGCAGGAGCGAGGAAGAGAAGGGAAAAGAAACAACATTCACCTTCCTGCCAGACGAGGCGGAGAGGGAGGCGTGCAGAAGGGCTCTTGAGCACGCAAAGCACGTCATCTCGTCAGGGGAGTACGACCTCGTCATCCTTGACGAGATAAACTGCGCCATGGACAAGGGGCTCATACCCCTTGAAGACGTGCTGGAGCTGATAAAGGACCACGGCAACACAGAACTCGTTCTTACAGGCATGGACGCCCCTGAGGAGATAATTGAGGCCGCTGACTACGCAACGTACATGAAGAAGATAAGGCACCCTTGGATGAAGGGAATAAAGGCGAGAAGGGGAATAGAGTACTAGGCGCAAGGAATAAGGCCTGGCTTTGTGATGCTGGTTTAAAGCTTGAAGAGTCTTATCAGGTCATGGGTGGAGTGCACTGCGACTTTGTTTTGTTGTTTCAGTTTTTTCTCATTGCTCCATATTCCGCATTTAAGATACAATGCCAGCGCAAAATAGATCATGTCTTTCTCGTCGGGGCATATTTTCTTGGCTTGCGACATGTATTTTAAGAAAGATTTTTCAGGAATAATTCGTATTCTGTTTTTTAATATTAGGAAGAAGTCTTCAAACTCCCTTTTTGTTAGTCCGGATTTTCGGATTATTTCACTCTTATTTCTGTTTATTTCTTCAAATAGCAGGGCAGGTGCAAAGAGCTTTATCTCATCTGAAAACAAAACCCGTATTGGTTTTCCCGCTCTTATGAGAATAGAAATAAGAGGGTTGGCATCCACAACTAGCTGCATTATTTTGCCCTCATAAAAGTTTCCGATATCTTCTTGTTTATTTTTTTGCTTATCTCGTCCGCATCTTTTTTTGTCATCCTGCTTTTGGCTACAATCTTTTCCAGAAACTCTATCTGTTTTATTTTTTCCTCAAACGCTTTTCTAGCTACTGCTGACCAGTTTACCTCGTCTAGCCTGCTCATCCTAGCTTTTAAGTCATCCGGAACTGACACGGATATGGTTCCCATAACGATCACCCTTCTTATTGAAAATCGCGCCAAGAGATTTTCAGTGCAAAACCTCGCCTTCGGGCAGAGAACAGCAACGAATAGCGAGTTTTTGTTATTTTTAATAAAAATAACACTCTTGTTATATATAAACCTTTGCTTTTTGGGCACTGTCAACTTAATTGTGCTTTTTTATTTCCTTTTTTAATCACCTTTTAAATCACAGTTCCCCAACACAACAAAGTTGACTTAACCGCTTTTTGAAGCGCCCTTCCAGTCCCTGTCAGAAAAACCTGCGCTGAATTTAAGATGCGCCCTGATGCTGAAAGCAAACCAGCATCGCTTGTGTGCCGAAAAAGAACAGAAGCTAGGCGCAAGGAATGCTTCACCCACCTCCCAGCTCCCTCGCAACATCCCTGCCTGCGCTTGTGAGCTTGAGATACACCGGCTTTCCCTTGGGATTGATTTGTTTTATGTAACCCTGCTCTATCAGCAAATCCAGGTGCTTTTTTGCAGCGACATGCGTCACATTAAGCTTGTGAGCCAAGATGTTCAGGAAGCAGGGCTTGTTGCTTTTTTCGCGCTCATGAACAATCCTGATGATTTTTCGTCTCATCTCAGCCCCTTTGCTCCAGTAAAACAGTATGGATTTCGGCAGCATATCATGTCTACTCAATTTTCTCCCTTACCATTTTCATTGATCTCGCCAGGCCGTAAACAGCGTAGCCGAAAAGTATTGCGCCGAGCGCTGCAGTGATTTGCTCTGTCAATTCCCTGACATCAGCGTTGATTATGTGGGCCTGCCAGGGTATTGCGCTCCACTCGCTGATTGCGAGAAAAATTGCGGACAGGGCAAGAGCCAGCCAGTAGGGCTCGTGCCTTGTTTCCTTCGAAAGCCTGAATGAATAGTACACTGCCACAAAAAAGCCCAATGAAGCAACCAACACCAATACCCGAAAAAACAGGCTCATATTCATTTTAATCCCTGTACTATAAACCCCGGTGCTTTAAATATCTTCCCATTCAGCGGGATGCCTGAAACCCTGACAACTGCCCTGCTGCCAAGGGTGCGCGTGGGATTGGCTGCTTGGTCGAAATTTTAAGAACCATCATTACATTAAGGTTACATTTCATAATATTTATAAAGAGATAGTTTTTTACCCCCTGATTAGTCATTGATAATTTGGTTTTGCAGGACTTGCAGTTTGTGTGGCGAAAAAGGGCTTTGATTCAAGAGGGCAGAGAAGAGTGCCATGCCTGTGCCTGCATGGACCCGGAATGATTGCATAATGGGTGAAAAAAATGGAAAGAAAAACCAAGAAACAGAACAAAAGCACCAGGCTGTACATTTATGCTTTGGCGATATTTGCGGCATACATTCTCTTCATTTCGCAACTTAACCTGTCAGCTGCCAAGCTGAGCATAAGGGCCATGACAGGAGGGGCCAGCAGCTCTTCATCCGGCCTAGTTTCCCTGCGCGCAGGCGCTTCTGAGAGCGAAATCGTTGCTGCAATTCTCCCCAATGAGCAGGACTTTACCAGGCCCTACTCCTGGAAAGGCAACCCGGTAACATTAAGCGCCTCCAGCCCGGGGAACGGCTATGACATGCTCGCAGACATGGAGAGATCGATATCGCCGGACTCATTGAGCCCTGAGCAGAGGGCAAGGTACGAGAGCCTGATTAAGAATGTCTATCATCCCTGCTGCAACGCCCCGGTGGGCGGATGCGGGTGCAAGCACGCTGTTGCCACAAGGGGCCTAATCAAAAAGCTGTTGCAGGAAGACTGGACAGATGAGCAGATAATGAACGAGGTGTTCCTGTGGCAGAGATTCTGGTGGCCGAAGCATTACGCGACTATGGCCACCTATCTTGTTTCCCAGGGCGCAGACCCGAGCGAGGTGCCTATATCTGAATGGGTTGGAAGCAAGATGTCAACAGCCAGGGCAGGAAGGGCTGCAGCATCCCAGCTGGGAGTATAAGGTTCAATAAAAATGCCGCGAGGTGTGATAAAATGGAAAAAAGCGATATGGTGCTGGTAGGTGTGCTGGCACTGGTGGTGCTGGTAGCTGGAGTGCAGGCATTCCAGTTCTACGCCCTGTCAGACAGCTTAAGCAACTTGGATGTCAGCG
Organism: uncultured Methanosarcinales archaeon; assembly: GCA_964451135.1. Taxonomy (GTDB): domain Archaea; phylum Nanobdellota; class Nanobdellia; order Woesearchaeales; family JAADFO01; genus CAYVGP01. The sequence goes on along the minus strand of CAYVGP010000015.1, from coordinate 509 downwards.
GAGCCGGAGCAAGCGCGCCGGCGCCGAGATCGTCAGGGTCAGGCGGCGCAAGCGCAAGCGCCTCAACTGCCTTAGCAAACCTGCCAACACAGGTAGGAGGGTGTTGATAGCCAATTTTTTGTTTGTTTTGTTGCCTTGGGAATTTATGTTCCGGCCTGAAAACCGGGCATAAGCCCTTGGCATCAATCAGTATGTTCTGCCCTTCTTATTTTCCCCTGCCAGCTGTATCGCTGCAAGCATAATGGAAGTGTAGAGGTCCCTCTGCTCCAGCACCTGCCTTGCAGGGTGTTCTTGGAGAATGGCTCCGAGGTGCATTCCGCCCTCGCTCGCAGTGTCAGGCAGCGCCATGAAGCCTGCCACCTGCTCCAGCACTTCGCTTATGTCGTTTTGAGTTATGCCCGCTTCCCCAAGATATTCAGAGTGGTCATGGTAAATCCGGGCGGAGTGCTGCTTCAGCATGCTGGCGTAGTTCCCCTGCACAGCAGGGCGTTCCCCTGATATTTCTGCTT
>CAYVGP010000014.1:0-12044 GCA_964451135.1 uncultured Methanosarcinales archaeon | reverse complement strand
CTGTTTAATGATTCAGAAGCATACTACGAGATTCGAAACAAGGGATCACTCGCATTGGGGAGCTATGACGGCAGGGTTTTCCTGAACCAAGACAAAATGCCCCGCCCATGCACGAAGACCTCCTGGAAGGTTTCTTCTGCGAAAATCGCGATAGACTACTTCGCCAATAAGCAGGAGGCTGAACCAAAGATAGCAAAAGCAGCAGACACACAGCTCTGGCATGCGGCAGACTTTCTTGCAAGCGCAGCAGGAGTTGGCTCGCAGAAACTAATTCTTCGCCAGAAAGGCCAGGACTTGTCCTTTGAGGAAGAATCAAAAATAATGGGTGCTGAGAAGCCCGGGTTTTTTCTGGGACTGGGAACTTTTTGGCTCAGTAATGAGCATTTAAGTGCAGCAATGATAGTGTCAAAACCCACACCTGAGAGCATGTCTTTGGCATGCTATGTGGCTAATTCATTGAGTGACGAATTTCCCTCCTCGTACATAAATGTTGCCGTAAGCAGCAATGATATTCTAAACAAAGCCAGGCAGGGAATTATTGTGCTCCTTGGAACAAACAATAAGGATCCCTTGTTAACGGAATCAAAAAGGGCTGCAAAGGCGATAAAGAGAGGCTTTGAAGAGCATGATAGGTAAAAAAGCTGAGAGCGAGTTTGAGGCTGGCCAAGCAATCTTGTGGGTTCCGAGAATAATCGTAGCAATAGGGGCTGTGTGGCTCCTAGTGATTATCGCCAACAGCATAAACAGCACGAGCCTTGCAGTGCCGGAGAAGTACGATGTTGAAGTGCAGAGCCTCAGATTTTACCTGAGCCCCAAATGCATGGGGCTGGAGGATGAGCTTGGAGGAGAGGCAGTTCCTTATGCAGTTGACCAGATTAGATTTTCAAGCAGGGTTATGGCGGAGTGCTATGCGGGAACGAATGCCCCCCATATGTTTTCCCTGACTCTTTACGCCCCCCCAAACAAAAGGCTTGAGGAGGCAAAAACATCCAACTGGGGCACAGGCACTCCCTCCTACATAAAAACGCAACCTGTTTTATTTAAGGAAGGCGTGAAGTTCAAGCAGGGCTTTTTGAGGATTGAAGGAAAATGAGGGGTTACAGGAGAAAGAAAGGGCTTGTCATGGAAGCCCTGGTAATGCCATTGGGCATTGTTGTTATAGCCGTAATTGTTCTGGTAATATCCATTATTTTCATAAAGAACAGCGAGAACGCAATAAAAGGAAGCATAAGTTCGGATTTTCAGAACTTCAAGACCGAAAGGCTGCTAGGCACATTCTTGTCATCTCCTGTTTCAAGCTCCCATGCAGACACAGCAGAGGAGCTTCTTGTTCACTCATACATGTCAGGAGATTATGCAGAATTTGAGGAAGCAGCAAACACCTTTTTTGACCGCTATGTAGGATTTGACGCTAATTCCCAAAGCAGGAGATGGTACCTCGTTGTTGAGTCCCTTCCAAAAGGCCAGAGGAGGGAGTTCGGAAAGAGGCTTCTTACCGAAAAGGAAACCATGGGCACTTCTGCAGATGTAAATGAGGCATACGCATTCGTTGCCTTGCCCAGAAACGATAAAGGAAGATGGCTGAGGGTCAGCCTTAGAAAACTCTCAAGAGTGAAGATATGATACCTAAAAACAAAAAGGGATACGGGTTCATGATCTGGATTGGGGTACTCTTCTTTTTGGCACTAATCGCGTTTCTTTTTTTTCATGCCAAGTTCCTGAGCAAGACGGAGAAGGCTGAGTATGTAGGCCAAGAGGGACAGAAACTGCTGCAGGCTGCTGCCAAGGCGGAGAGCACAACAAGGTTTCTTATGGGAGCTGGAAGGCTTGCGTTGAGGCAGGCCCTCTTTGAAGCAGGGCTTGAGGGAAGCATGAGCCCAGAGACATGCGGATTATTCAGAGGATTCGTTAGGTGGGGCAACCGCTCCTCGCTTTGCCTGCCGGCATCCCCGGAAAGGGGCATTGAAATCCTGACAGCGAAAAATATTGACCAAATAACCAAGAATGTCCCGGCTTACCCTTTTTTGTTCAGAAACTACCTAGTTGAAATGAAGGGGAAGGATGTGATGTTCTTTGCAGCAATTCCCCTGGTATTCCCCCTTGACAATGATCCCTCTAAATTATTGAAGGAACCTCCCTACGCCGAAGAAACAATGAAGCACATTATTCAGAAGTACAATGGCTTGATAAGGGACGCATCCCGGAAAGCAGACGTGCCTGAGGGTTTACTCGCAGGCATAGTGGCAGCAACTTCAGGAGGGGACAACACCTTTGTAAACGAAAGAGGATGCGCAGGTCTTGCTGCCTTGTGCGAGGAACAAGCAGCGAGGAAGAGCAACATAATTAAGAGGCTTACTCCGTGCGACTGCAAAGGCAAGGCATGCAAAATTGCAGCGAAATGCACCCCCCAGAACGACGACAGGTTCAGTCCAGAAAAATCGTTGGAAGCAGCAGCAGAGATTCTTAGAGACGCAAAAAACAGGTACTTTTGGAAGCCTGAGTGGAGGAAGAACTACCTCTCCTTAATAGCTGCTGATTTTTTAGGAGCGCGTGAGGCAATTGAGCAAGCCAAGAAAGAAGGGCTCATCTCTCAAAAGTCTACATGGCTTGAAATATCTGCAGCCATCACCCCTAACAAATTCAGATCGTTAGAGGCCTCTGAAGCTGAGGATGTGTCGCAAATGATTAGAACCCTGGTTCCCCTCATTTTTAGCTACAAGAAAATTTACGAATCCTTGGAGGGCGTGGATGCTAAACACGAAAGAAAAGAAGTTAATGGTTATTATGAGAGAGACCCCAGCTTCACCATCTACGAGGAGAACAACCTCAACGATTACGATGCCATCAAGAAGTGGGTGAGGGAGGCGAACAGGGAGTGCGAGACTGACGTGGAGTGCTGGCTCAGGAAAGCAGGCAGCACTTTCCCGAATACAAAGGAGGTGCTAATAGAGAGCGGGGGAAAGAAGCTCGGGGCAGGGATAAGCGAGGATGAGGCGGAGAAGGACTGGCAGAGGTACTGCGAGACAGAGCCGGAGAGGGCACTCTCGCTTGTTGCGGGAGCGATGCAGGAGTGCATTGACAGCTTAGGCAACGACTGCCTGTGCGAAACGGAAACAGGCGAGTTCAGGGAGAGGTACGTGGTTTCTGCGGCAAAGGGCAGCGGAAAGCACAGCTACAAGTTCGCTATTCAGGAGCCGGAGATTTACAGAAACGAGGAGGAGCACGTGCTGAAGGGAGCAACATGGGTTCCTAGCCTTATTGAGGTTAAGGGGAAGAAAATTGGGATGGTGTTTGAGCAGCAGCTCACAGCCAACAAGGTGAGGAGCGGGCTCCTGAAGATTTACAAGAACAACTCAAAGCTCTGGTTTGTTAAGGAAGAGGGGAGCAAAATAAAGCTTGTTGACGGAAGGGAAATTGAAAATAAGGGGAAGTGCAGGCCGAGCAAGAACATAAGGGTGTGCGTTGTTGAGAAGAGCAGGGAAGTGCTTGCCTACATGCCTGCCACGAAGGTGACATCAACCTACAACCCTGTCATCAGGTTCTCCTTTTACATCCTCGGCCCCCCTCCTCCGAAGATAGAGAATGTCAGGGCTGAGGACAAGAAGATGGGGGAGGGCTCCCTGCTTCTGGCGTGGAAAAAGCCGGGGGTGAGGGACATAAAGGCGTACGCTGTCTACTACTCAAAGAAGGACTTCATCTACATCAAGGACGACATAGACGCATTGAGGAAGGAGGCGCAGAAAGGCAGCGGCATCACGAGAATAGTGGTTCCTGTGTCAGAGCTTGAGAAGAAGGATGGAAGCATAGACCTTGACAGGTGGGGGAAGGACTCTGAGTGCAGAAGGGTTGAGAAAGACGCGAGGTGCTACTACGACGTTTACGAGTACGACGCCAAAAAGAAAGCCAGAACAAGCAAGGCAATTTACAGCATAAACCTTGAGCCGGGCAAGGGGCAGGAGTGGGAGGACGGAACAATAACATACGTGCTGGGGGGGCTGGAGGACGGCGAGGACTATTACATCTCTGTCACAGCCATAGAGGAGGAGGGAAGGGAGAGCGAGGAGTTTGATGTTGTGGGTCCGGCGGCAACAATAGACGACTACCCTCCGCGCCCGTGCCTCTGGTCTCAGAACGCATTAATCAAGGAGAACAACGAGCTTTATTTTGTGTGCGAAACAGATGACTCGGCGGACATAGACATGATTAAGGTGAGGTACGAGATCGTCACTGCAACAGGAACAGGCGTTGCCGAGAGCGAGGTTGAGAGAAAATATATGGGGATTATTGCAAAGGCAGGGGCAGAGGAGATAAAGTTCCGGGTGCCGAGGGCAATGGGGCAGGCAGGCATAGTTGATGTCGCAGGGGTGCTGCTCAACACACAGCAGAAAGGGGCTCTTGGGGAGCAGGTTGCGCTGGACGACGGGCAGGGAGACGCCAACAGGCTGGACATGGGGGTTGTGAAAGCAAATCACCCTAAGACATACAGGGAGTTCTTGGCAAGCATCAGCTGAGGGGCATCCAAAAACCATAAATACTAAGGAGAGTTCCGGGGAAGCGTGAACAAAATGATAAAGATGCCTTACGAGGACATTCTTGCAAAGATAAGCGAGAAGAGCGGGAAGGCAAGGGACGAGCTTGAGTCAATGGTCAGGGAGAAGATGGACCAGCTCTCAGGGCTGATCTCAAAGGAAGGCGCCGCCCACATAATTGCCAACGAGCTGGGGATAAAGCTCTTTGACTTCTCGGAGAAGCTGAAGGTCAAGGAGCTGCTTGAGGGCATGCGCGACATAACTGTTGTTGGAAAGGCGGTTCAGGTTTACGAGGTAAGGGAGTTCTCCACAGGAACGAGGCAGGGAAAGGTGGGCAGCTTCCTTCTCGGGGACGAGACAGGCGTGATAAGGGTTGTGCTGTGGAACGAGCAGGCAGACGCACTGAAAAACATTCAGGAAGGGGCTGTTGTCAGGATTAGGAACGCATTCGTGAAGAACAACCAGGGAAGGCTGGAGATGCACCTCAACGAGAGGTCATCAGTAGAGGTCAACCCTGAGGGAGAAGCAGTGGGCGATGTTTCCTTCGGCGCAAGGGAAGAGGCAAAGAGGAAGAGGATATCAGAGCTGGAGGAGAACGACAGGAACGTCTCGGTTGTTGGCGCTGTTGTCCAGGTATTTGAGCCGAGGTTCTTCGAGGTCTGCCCTGAGTGCGGCAAGAGGGTTCACCCCCAGGGAGAGAGGTTCGTGTGCGAGGCGCACGGAGAAGTGAGGCCTGCGACCGCCTACGTGCTAAACGTGTTTCTTGACGACGGAACAGACAACATAAGGGTTGTGTGCTTCAGAAGAACAGCGGAGGAGCTTTTAGGAATGAGCGAGGAGGAGTTTCTCGCGATGAAGGACAATCCCGCCTCTTTTGAGGCTGCAAAGAAAGATGTTCTCGGCCACATAGTGCTTGTGAGGGGCAGGGTTTCCAAGAACCAGATGTTCGAGAGGCTGGAGCTCATATCTGACAGGATAGACAGAAACGTTGACCCGGAAAAAGAGATGGCTTACCTGGAGAAGGAGATAAAGAAGGCAGAGGAAGCCGCACAGACAACGACGACGCCGTAAGGTGTCCGAATAAGCCCACACCCCACTGGTCATTTTCTCGCAACAAATTTAAAGAACCAGAGCCATCGTGGTTATGTTGCAAAGAGCAACCTCCCGCCTGCTTGGCAGGCGCTGAAACAAAAACCGAATAGGAAGGAGGTAACAAAAATGGAAGAAAAAAAACAGCCTGAGAAAAAGTTCGTGGCAGGCCCTGTTTCTGCAGCTGTTTGGGTGAACAAGACCCAGTCAGGAGACGGCGTATTCAGGACAGTGACTGTGCAGAGGGGCTACAAGGACAAGAACAACGAGTGGCAGAACACGCAGAGCCTGAGAGTGAACGACATACCGAAAGCAGTGCTTGTGCTGACAAAGGCCTATGAGTATTTGGCAATGCAGGGTGAGGATGAATGAGCAATGAAAAGGAGATGGTCATTGAGGACTTGCCGGGAGTGGGCGCAGCGACAGCAGAGAAGCTCAGGGAGGCAGGGTACAACACCCTCATGAGCATAGCAGTGGCTACGCCGGGAGAGCTTGTGGAAGTTGCGGGAATGACAGAGGCAGCTGCAAGGAAGATAATAAACGCCTCCAGAAACTCGCTCAACATGGGATTTGAGTCAGGAGAGGAGCTTCTCAAGAGAAGGGAGAACGTCTTCAAGATAACCACAGGGGTGAAGGCGCTTGACGGCATCCTCGGGGGAGGGCTGGAAACAGGCGCGATAGTAGAGTGCTTCGGCCCGTACGGCTCTGCAAAGACGCAGCTCGCCCACCAGCTCGCAATAAACGTGCAGCTCCCAAGGGAAGACGGGGGAGCGGACGGGATTGCTGTCTACATAGACACAGAGAACACATTCAGGCCTGAGAGAATAAAGCAGTTCGCAGAGGGCAGGGGCATAGACGCGATGAAGGCACTGAAAAACATCCTCGTGGCAAGGGCCTTCAACTCCGACCACCAGATGCTCCTAGCTGAGAAGGTCGCTGACATAATAGAGAAAGAGGGAAAAAACGTGAAGCTGGTGATTGTTGACTCCCTCACAGCGCACTTCAGGGCAGAGTTTGTGGGAAGGGGAACCCTTGCAGAGAGGCAGCAGAAGCTCAACAAGCACATGAGGGAGCTCTCAAAGCTCGCCACAGTGCACAACCTCTGCGTTTATGTGACAAACCAGGTAATGACAAAGCCGGACATGTTCTTCGGCGACCCGACTGAGGCGATAGGGGGGAACATTGTCGCTCACAACTCCACATTCAGGATTTACCTCAGAAGGGGGAAGAAGGGGACGAGGGTTGCGAAGCTCGTTGACAGCCCCAACCTTCCTGACGCAGAGGCCATATTCAGGATTTCCGAGAAGGGGCTTGTGGAGGAATGAGGGGGAAACCCCTTTCTTTTTTTGTTAAAAACCAGCATATTTAAAAATAACAAGGGATTCTTTCTGTGCTAAGGCGCTTGAACAGCGCTGAAATCGCCCTGAAAGGGGCAAAACAAAGGAAACAGGTGAAATTGGACATGAGTGGAGATTTCGGACAAAGGATGGCTCCCGTGAATGTGGGAGACGAGTTGGATGTGCAGATAGAAGCTGTCGGCGCCAAGGGCGACGGCATAGCAAAAAAGGACGGATTCGTCCTGTTTGTGCCAAACACGAACGAAGGCGACCACGTCAGGATAAAGATTAAGAAGGTCCTGAGAAAGGTCGGTTTTGCAGAGGTTGTTGGAGAAGCTGGAAGCCCCCCAACGCAGGAGGCGGCAGAAGACCAGCAGGAAGAGGAAGAGTTTGACACCTCTCAAGACACAGAGGACTTCGGCGAAGAGACAGAGGAAGCAGCGGAGCCTGAGACTGAGGAGGAAGTGACAGAGGAAGAGCCAAAAGAAGAAGAGGCAGCAGAAGAAGAAGTCCCGCAGGAAGAAACCGAAGAAGAGAAGAAGGAAGAGGAAACAGCGGAGACAGAGGAAGAAAGCGAGGCTCCAGCAGAGGCAGAAGCAGAAGAAACAACAGAGCAAGAAACAGAAACCGAAGAAGAGAAGAAGGAAGAATAATCCTGCCTTGACACCAACAAAAATATATACCTATTTCTTTTCATTTAATTTATGAGGCTGTTCGTCGCAATAGACCTTGAGGAGATAGGAGAATACGCTTCAAGGCTCAAGGCAGAGATAAAGGAAGACGGAATTGTGCCAGCCGCAGGCACCCACCTAACCCTGAAGTTTCTGGGAGAAGTCAGCGAGGAAAGAGCCAACGCGGTAAGGGAAAGACTGAGGGAAATAAACTTCTCGCCCTTTGAGATAAGCACAGCAGGCATCGGCTTCTTCCCCGACGAGAAGCGCATAAGGGTTGTGTGGCTGGGAATAAAGGAAAACAAGGAGGTGGGAAGGCTGCAGGAGAGCGTGGAAGAAAAACTTGCGGAATTCGGATTCAGAAAGGACCACGCATTCCATCCCCACATAACGCTTGCAAGAGTCAAGTTCGTAAGGGACAGGGAGGGGTTTCTTAAAAGAATAATGTCGCTCAAGACAGAAGAGAGAACAGCAAGGGTTAAGAGCTTCGCGCTCTTCAGGAGCACCCTCACCCCCCGGGGCCCTGTTTACGACGTTGTGGAGGAGTACGGGGGGCAGGGCAGCGGTCCTGCTTCCTAGAACGGCCTCATCGGAGCTATCATGCTCCCCCTGAAATCCGCTGTGTTCTCGGTGTAAATCTTTTGAACATCGTGCTCCAGGAGTGTCTGGATGATAAGGCTGTCCCAGAATGGCTTTTTGGAGTGCAGGGCAGCCAGCACAGTGCTGGCAGCGTAGTCCAGCACAATCCAGTTCTCGCTTGTGAGAATCGCCGCCACTATGTCAGCAGCCTGGTCCCTTGAAAGGGGCTTGTTAACCTTGCTGGTCACCACGTAGCAGAACTCAGCAAGTATCTGGTTGGTGACAACCCCCTTAAGCCTGCCGCTCATTATGTCCTCAAATATTTTCTTGCAGGCCTTTCTCTTTTCCGGCTCAGACGTGTCAAATGCATAGACCAGTATGTTTGTGTCAATGGCGATCATGCAGCTCCTCTCTTTTTGCGTATTTCAGGCCTCCCAAATCAACCCCTTTCTCCAGCAAAGCCATGCAGCGCCTGAGGGACGTGGCTTTCCTAGCCCATGCCTGCATTGCCTCGTTAAATGCCCTGCCAAGCGCGCCTTTTCTTCTGCCGTATTTTTCCGAGACAACCCTTCGGAACTCCTGCTCCACATCATCATCCACATTAACAGTTATGGTGCCCATAGAAATAATTTAGATGAATAAATATTTAAATGTTTTGGCATGTAAAGGATTCTGCAGCTACTTCCGGCCGGGCTGAGAAGGGCAACACAGGAATTTGATTTATTTTCAATATTGAAAATAAATATCTTTTTAAAACGCGCCTGCTTCGCCCTCCCCAGAGCCCACTGCAGCGGAGAGCCGAGAGGGACGCTGCAGGACTGTTCCGGGCGATAATAAGGAGCAGAACCGAGAGTTCTGTGCCTGGGAGGAGAGAAAATGAACAAAGACCACCAGTTTTTAGTCCCGCAGGAGCAATACCTCAAAGCAGGAATCCACATAGGAACAAAGTTCAGGACGAAATACATGGAGCCATTCATCTACAAGACAAGGCCCGACGGCCTGTCTGTCCTCAACATACAGAAGATTGACGAAAGGCTGAGGATTATGGCGAACTTCATGGCCCAGTACAAGAAAGAGGACATCCTTGTCGTGAGCAGAAGGGAGAACGCATGGAAAGCAGTCAAGAAATTCGGGGAGATGACAGGAATAAGAGTCATAGCAGGAAGGTACCCTCCAGGCATACTCACAAACCCGAGGCTTGAGAACTACACAGAAGCCAAGCTGATACTCGCAACAGACTCCTGGCCTGACAGGAACGCAATAAGCGACGCAATCAAGATAGGGATACCTGTTGTGGCTTTATGCGACACAAACAACCAGGCAAACAACATAGACCTTGTTGTTCCCTGCAACAACAAGGGAAAGAAGAGCCTTGGGCTTATATTCTACATCCTCGCAAGAGAACTCCTCAAGAAGCACGGCGAAATAAGCAAGGACAGCGAATTCAAGGCAGCAATCGACGACTTCACAGAGCAGTAAAAAGCAAAACAGATAAAAAAGGGCTCCGCGTCCTGCATAAGAATGGCTCGCAAAAGGGATTTTCTCACGCTGCCCGACTTCTCTCCGGAGGAGCTTCTGAGAGTAATAGAGATGGCAGCCTACATCAAGGCGCACCCCGGAGACTTTGAGGACGCTATGAGGCAGAAAACCCTGATGATGATATTCCAGAAGCCCTCGCTGAGAACACGAGTCTCCTTTGAGACAGGAATGACGCAGATGGGAGGCCACGCCATATACTACGATGTTGCCACGAGCCCACTCGGAAAAAAAGAAACAATGCGCGACACTGCAAAAACCGCTTCAAGATACGTTGACATCATAATGGCAAGGCTCTACGAGCACAAGGACATTGAGGAGCTCGCAAGGCACAGCGACGTCCCTGTCATAAACGCGCTCACAAACTTCTCCCACCCCTGCCAGATAGTTGCTGACCTCCAAACAATAAAGGAGAAGAAGGGAAAGCTGAAAGGGCTCAAGCTCGCCTATTTGGGGGACGGAAACAACAACGTCACGCACTCCCTCCTCCACGGGTGCTCAATGACCGGCATCAGCATATACGTGGGCTGCCCAGAGGGAGAGGAATACATGCCGAGAAAAGATGTTGTTGAGAGAGCAGGGGAGTTCGCTGCGAAAAACGGCTCAGAGGTCGTTGTCACGAGCAATGCGAAAGAAGCGGCAGAGAACGCTGACATAATCTACACTGACTCCTGGATGAGCTACCACATCCCCGAAGAGAAGAAAGAGGAGAGAGCAAGGGTTTTCAAGCCCTACCAGGTCACCTCCGAACTCATGGGGCTCGCAAAAAAAGACGCGATGTTCATGAACTGCCTTCCTGCCATGAGGGGCATGGAGCAGACAGCAGAAGTCATTGACGGCCCCCAGTCAATCGTGTTTGACCAGGCAGAGAACCGGCTTCACGCCCAGAAGGCGATAATGCTGAAGCTTCTCAGCCCCTAGCCCTGCTGAACCGGGCTTATTCCCTCCTGCACTATCTCAAAAAACGCCTTCCTGCCCTCGGGAAGAGACCTGTGCTTCCTGATAATCGCCTCCCTTTTCGGGCCGTGAAGCTTTCTGAGCTCAACAACGCACTTGCTCCCGTACTTCAGGATGTCTCCGCCAACCATCCTCGCGGAGTTAGAATCAAGGTCAGTGTAGACCTGGTTGGAGAGTATAACAGGGAGACCTGCGCTCCTGGCGACAGAGGAAAGCATGCCAATCTGCAGTCCGAGAGCCCTGTTCAGGTCCTGCATCTTAACATTCCCGAACTCAAAGCGGTAAAGCATTGAGATGGTGTCAACAACGATAAGGCCCAGCCGGGGAGGGAGGGACTTGGCAAAGCCCCTCACAATCTTGCCCTGCTCCTCAAAGGATGAGGGGAACATGAATATGATGCTGTCAAGAACCCCCTTGTAGTCAGGGCATATCTGCCTGAGCCTGTCCACAGAAAAGTTGGACTCAGTGTCAATAAACACCACTTTTTTGCTGTTTCTCACAGCAGAAAGAGCAGCCAGCATGCAGAGAAGGCTCTTCCCGCTTCCCGCAGGGCCGAAAACAGTTGAGATTATGCCTGCCTCCCAGCCGCCGGCAAGCAGTGCGTCAAGTGCCTCTGAACCAGTGGAAAGTCTCTCTGCCATTCCCAGAAGCAATAACCTTGCCACTTAAAAAGTTAACTAATGGCAGAATCCGGGACATAAGCGGGGGTCCCTTTGCGCGGAGAACACCCCGCCAACAAGCACGCCAGACAAACTATCTCAATTCCCTGAATTCTTCCAAAGTTAAACCCGCATCCTTGATTATTCTGTTAAGAGTCCCTTTTTTTATCTGCTTATGAAGAGGAACCGTAATCTTAAGCACTCTCTCACCATCAAATTTTTCAAGTCTGACATGAGAACCCTTCTGCCTCACCGCTATAAACCCCGCCCTCTTCAAACGCCTAACAACCTCAAACCCAGAAAGAATAGGAAGTCTCATACCGCAACAACAACTTTCTCGCCAGAATACTCTATCAACTCATTCGTATCCGGCTCCAAGTAAAGCTCTATAGCCTCCTTAATATTCTTTATTGCCTCCTCCTTAGTCTCCCCCTGCGACACACAACCAGGCAAAGACGGCACAAAAGCAGTAAAACCCCCCTCTTCCTGAGGCTCCAAAATAATCGTTATCTTCATTGTAAAAACAATAAGGCAGAACTAATATATAAAATTGCCGCTCCCTCCCCCGCCAACAAGCACCGCATAACCACACCAAAGTAGCAACAAAACCGAAAGCTTTAAAAACAAAAACAAAAACAAAAAACACAAAACAACACCAAAAAAAAACGCGCAGAAAAAAAAATGAGC
>CAYVGP010000013.1:0-12230 GCA_964451135.1 uncultured Methanosarcinales archaeon | reverse complement strand
ACGCAACAAACGACAAAGACTGCCAAGCAACATGCGGCAACGGAATAGTGGAACCGCCGGTTGAGGTTTGCGAAGGGGGAGCAAACAGCCAAAACTGCACAAATCCCGTGACAAGCTTCTGCGACTACACAAACAGAACTTACGGGCAGGCAGACACCTACGGCGACTGCGCGAGCGACTGCCAGTCCTGCATTTACGATTCGCTTGTCTTCGGTAAGCCGGATGATGCTGACTACTGCAACAACTGCGACCATTGCACAGACGGTGTTATGAACTGCGACGAGACAGGAGTGGACGTTGGAGGGAGCAAGTGCGGCGCGCCTGTGTGCTCTTCTTACACTAACCAATCTTCATGCACATCAGCAACATGCTACTGGTGCAGCGCGTGCAGCGGAAACCAGACACTTGCAGGAAGCCAGTGCGTAAGCGATTCTGCATCATGCCAGTACGCGTGCTCAGCAGGAAGCTGCAACGCTGAGTGCGACTCATCCACAACAACAATGGTTGTGGGAAACACATGCTACTACGGCTGCGACTTGGGAAGCTGCAGCTTCACAAATGCTGACAGCAACAAGCAGTGCGCGCAATCAGTGTGCACAACAAGCGGCTGGGACAACTCTGCCTGCCCAGTGTGCACACTCAACTATGTCACAATAACTCCGAACTGCGGCTCTGACGGGTGCCAGGAGGGAGAAAATGTGTCTCTTACTGCTAACTACACAGCAGGGTGCCCAGGCACTGTTTACCTCCAGGTTGATGCCGACGGAGCAAGCTGTCACCTTGAGTACAACGCTTCTGCCGCTGATATTCAGGGAATATTCGCTATATGCACCTCACCAGGAAACTGCGGCAATTGGACTGTCCCCGCGATTCCGACGAAATGCCTCGGAGACTCTGTGAATGCTGTTGACGCAGCTATCTGGAGCGGAGGATTCCCGACCGAGCCAGGAGCCACATTCCTTTCTTCAACCATTCCCTCAGGCGCCTTCAACCTCTGGAAGGGGTGCCCAGCAGGCACAAGGCTGTGCAGTGACGGCACATGCAGCAGCTCCTGCCCCCCCAAACCCTGCGTGAACCAGAACGGAATCTGCGAAGCAGGAGAGGGGTGCGGATGCTCTGACTGCTACGGCAAGCAGGACAGTTGCGAGGCAGGGCTTGTCTGCGACAACTCAACAGAAACATGCATTCTTGAAGGGTGCCCCTACGGCACTTTCTGGTGCGACTCAACAAGCTCCTGCGAGCCACCAGGGAGCTGTCCGCCGCCACCAACATGCGAGGGCAACCCTCAAGCCACCTGCGACGCAGGGGAGAGCTGCAACTGCCAGGACTGCGATGGCAAACAGGACTCATGCATAGAGGGATTGATATGCGATTTCACAAACGGCTCCTGCGTTTATCCCAGGTGCGGCTACGGAGAGCAGAACTGCAAGGGCAATTGCCAGAACGAGTGCCCTGATCCCATCTGCAACAACAACGCTGTTTGCGAGCCAGAGCTCGGGGAGAGCTGCGGGTGCCAGGACTGCGACAACTCGACCTTCCCGTGCGAAGACGGGTTTGAATGCGACTACTCCCTTCAGACATGCCGGCCAGAGACCTGCCCTGCAGGCACTCTATGGTGCGATTCTGTGAAGGAGTGCAGAGCAGTGTGCCCGGGTCCCTGCGACAAAGACGGAACATGCGATTGGCTTGCCGGGGAGTCATGCGACTGCAGCGACTGCGACTCTTCTGCTGTGAGGTGCGACGAGGGTCTGTACTGCTCAGGCGGAACATGCCAGCCAAGCACTGAGTGCCCCATCGGCACAGACCTGTGCGCGGACGGCACATGCAGCTCCGACTGCACCGCCAACGGGGGATGGAAAGGCTGCATCGGGGCTCCCAACGGCGTGTGCGATGTTGGAGAGGGGTGCCACTGCGCGGACTGCTCAACCTCTGCTTCCGCTGACGAAAGAGGGCCCTGCCAGTCAAAGCTGGTGTGCGACAGAACAACCAACGGGCCGCAGCTCTGCTCAGCCAAGAGGGTAAGGGAGTGCGAGCAATTCCCCGCAAAGGAGGATTTCCTGAAGCACAGAAAAAAGGAGCTGAAGGATGTTGTTGAGAATTACGGCAAGGACTGGGATGACATGGTGCCAAACTACCCTCAAAACCAGAAGCCTGCGTACTCTGACGAGCTGCTAAAAAAGATCTGCCCCACCTGCATAAAGATAGAGGACAAGATAGTGAATGTCTCAGAGGTGCCTGGGTGGGGCAACCAGTTCTCAAATGACGCGTTCTACGCCTGCGAGCCGAAAACAGACGACTTTGCTTACTGCTACTCCAAGACAATGGACGACTGCGTGTTCAACTCTGTGTGCTATGTCAAAGGCACCATGCTTGATGTGGACTCTGACACCGTGCTTGAGGTGTGCGACGCATGGACAGAGACCAGCGAGAACTGCACCAACAGCTTTGATGACGACGGCGACTCCCTGATTGACCTTGACGACCCTGACTGCAACGGCATCATAAGCGGGAAGGTCACTGTTGACGGCAATCCTGTCCAGAGCGCCACTGTGAAGGCAATAAGCAGCTACGGCACCCCCTCTGCTTCCACAGACGCCTCCGGAGACTACATCATCTCAGTAAGGGGCGACACAACAAACGACGTCACAGTGAGCATCAGCGGATACACACCCCAGACAGCGTTTGACATATTCGTGCCGCACCAGGACTCTGTGGGGATAAACTTCTCAATAGTGCCTGCGTCAGAGGAGTGCCAGCCTGACTGCACCCTGAACAGCATATGCGAGCCAACATGCGACAACAGGAACGGCTGCAGCTACGCGAGCCCGGAAACCAAGAGCGCGTGCGCTGGCAAGGCGCCAGGACACAGGGTGCAGATAAACTCAACCCACGAGGTCGTGTGCTGCGGAGAGCTAAACCCTGTTCCAATCAGCCCGAAAGTGAAGGCAAAACTGGATGTTGAGGCTGAGAACGTCGTCATAATAAGAAGGGTTGTGCTTTACGAGGGGAAGCCTGTGAACATGGTAATTGCGGTGTTTGACTAGACCAGTTCTTTATTGCCTTCTCTTGCACACAAACAAGGCGTGGTCCTTCTCAAATGGCTCAAGTGTTCTCCAGTCAACGACTGTGCAGAACGCCTCCAGCTGCCTTGCCACCTCTGCGAACACTGCTCTCGGTTTTTTTGTCACGTCTATGGACCTTGATTTCACTGCAAGAAGGCCGAAGCCGCCCTCCCTGATGAGAAGGGAAAGGTTCTTCCTGAATATCTCCACCTGGTTTCTCTGGGCCACGTCCTGGTACAGCACATCGCAGACCACAACCCTGCCCGCATACCTTTCAGGGTGGTTCGCGTCTTCAAGGAGGGGAGCCATGTTCTCCCTCAGCCTGCACACCCTTACAAGCTGCTTGGCTACTGTGGGTGCGAACTCCACGCAGAACACAAACCCCTCTTTTCCCACGATGTCTGAGACAAAGGATGGCGTGTAGCCGTGGCTCGCCCCGAGGTAGAGGACCTTGGAGCCCTGCCTCACAGCTATCTGGCTTATCCTGTTCATTATTCCTGCAGCCAGCTTGCTTCTTGAGGGGTCCCACTCCCTGTACTCCTCCTTGCCAATTCTCAAAAGCGCTTCCCCGAATATGCTCCTGCCAGGAGTGAAATTTTTCGTGACAAGAAAAGAGCGCCTTTTAGGGTGGAAGAAGATGTTGTCAAACCTTGTCTGGGCTGGCTTCTTGCTTTGGGATTTGGGGATTGCGCTGCTCATTTTTGCCTCCCTATCCTTTGTGCCTTGTCCTCCAGCTCTTTCCTGAGCTTGTCCCCGATGAAACCCCCCTGAAAGTAGTCAACCCTTGCCGCAATGGTGAGCTTGTCTGCGAGGAGCCTTGCGACTCTTCCGTGGTGCCTCTTCTTGGCTTGCAGGATTAAGGGGTGCTGGGAGATTACGCCGTACTTCGGAGGCTTTGCCTTCTTTGTTAGGTGCCTGAAGAGGGCTTTCTCTGCCCCAAGCATCTGAAGGGTGGTGCTTGGAAGCTCGGCAAGCCTTTTCATGGAGCCCGCAATGTGTATGAGCCTTGCCGCAATGGTCATGCCTGCGACCTCCCTGAGGTTCGGGGCAAGCTGTGAAAGGGTTTTGTCAAGATACTCGGACAACAACGCCTTTTGGCGTTCTAGTTGGAGGACTGCCTCAGCAAGGCTCTTTATTGCCGCTGTGTCGCTTTCCTGCAGCTCAGCCCCCATGTCCTCTTTTGCGAGTTTTCCCTCTTTCACGAGCCTTGCGAGGGAAGGGCTCCCCCTTAGCGAGTTGGAGGTTTCGGGCGCCACGACAGCGCACCACTCTGAGAGCCTGCCAAGCAGGGAATTAACTGATTTTTCAAGCTCGTCAATTGAGTTGAGGGTGTGGATTATGAGCTGGTCCCTGGAAAAGGATTCCCTTATCTGGCTGGCTGTTTCTGCTATGTTTGCTTTTCTCAGCTCTTTGAGGTCCGCAACTCTTGAAAATGCCTCCATGCAAGCCCTGAGCTGCGTCTCTGTTGCAGGCTCAGCAAGGCTGCCATTCTGGGTGAAGGGAATGCACTCTTTATCCTGCACAACAAACCTGCCCGTGATTGTTCTGAACAGAATTGCCCCTGCCTTTTGCTTTTTTTCTGCCATTAACGGCTTGGTAAACCAAAACCCTTTTTATTGTTTCTGCGAAGCACGCCCCTGGCTTTTATCAGGCAAGGAAGCAAATAAGCGTTATCACGCTGCCAAGCCGCACAGGCAAGAGCGCGCAGCATGCTGGAGCAGGGGTGATGCGCGCTAATGCAAAAAAATAAATAATAGCTCCTCAGAGTTATTGCATATGGAAAAAGAGGGGAGTGCGTGCATTGTGATGGTCACCTGCTCTGGCACTGCCGAGGCAGAGGAAATAGCTGAGAGACTCCTGGAGAAAAGGCTTGTTGCTTGCGCAAACTGGTTTCCTGTCAAAAGCGCATACCGGTGGAAGGGAAAGCTGTTCAGGGAAGACGAGGCCTTGCTTGTTCTGAAGACCAGAGAAGGGCTTCTGGAAGAAGTGCGTGAAAAAATCAGGGAACTGCACAGCTACGACCTTCCAGCAATAGAGTCATTCCTGGTTGGCGTTGATAAAGACGTTAAAGAGTGGCTTATAAGAGAAACAAGTGCTGAAAATGGAGCAGATAGAGAGGATTAAAAAAAGAAGGGTTAGGGTTGGGAGGGGCAGGTATGCCTCGCTGAAGGACTCCTTTGTGAGAAGCCTCATAAAAAGGGTTTTCTCAAACATACTCTCACAGCGGGTTTCAGCTGTAATGACAAGGGATGTTGTCAAGATATCCCCAAAACAAAACCTTCTGGAGGCAGCTTACCTTATGCTAAAAGAAGGCATAGCCTCGCTTGTTGTGTATGACTCAAAAGCAGTCGGGATAATAACAGAGCAGGACTACCTCAGGATTGAGCCCGCTGATTCGATGCTTGAGCGCAGCCCTGTCTCTTCCCTTATGAGCACCCACCTCGTCACTGTCGGGCCAGCGCACACTGTTTATGAGGCAAACGAGATTATGCACAAGCACAGAATAAGGAAGCTTTTGGTTGTTGAGGGCCGAAATCTCCTTGGCATAATAACTCAGACAGACATTGTAAGGCTTATGAACAACTTCACATCCAAATTCATTGTGAAGCTTCTTGATGTTGAGAGGGTTGAGGAGATAATGAACGAGAATGTTCTTGCGGTGAGCCCTGATGATTCTGTTGAGACCGCCCGCAGAATAATGGCTTCTCACAAGGTAGGATGCGTGGTGGTTGCTGAGAACAGCCGGGCTGTCGGAATTCTGACTGAGAAGGACTACCTGAGCGAGCTGATAGTTGCCTCTGACTCCCTGAAGAAGTTTCTTGTGAGCTATGTCATGACAAAGCCTGTTGTGCAGGTCCCGCCCCACTACACCCTATTCAAGGCGAACAGCCTCATGCTGTCCAAGGGCTTCAGGCGGCTGCCTGTGAGCAGAAACGGAACCCTTGCAGGCATCGTAACCCAAACGGATATTGCAAAGGGCATGTTTTCGTTTGCCAAGGAACTCGTGGAGGGATTGGAGAGGGAGAGCGGCTGATTCAGGTGTTCAAGCAAAATGGGCGCAGAGGATTCTTTGAGGAGCGAGCAGGAGAGGTTCAACGCAGAGTTCAGGAGGTTTCTGGAGAGCAATCTCTGTTCTGATTCTTCTTTCGCATCCAAAGTCTTCAAGTCGGTCATTGAGTACTCAACCCTCAGGGGCAAGAGAATAAGGCCTCTGCTCCTGGTTGCGTGCTACAAGGCCCTTGGCGGAAGAAGGAACATCATGCCTCTTGCAGTGGCTCTTGAGCTTCTTCACACCTCAACTCTTATACACGACGACTTGATGGACGAGGACAACGAGAGGGGAGGCATTCGCTCAGTTCACGCTGCAAGCGGAAGCATGCTAAAGACAGATGCCTCCAAGCCAGGAAGCAGGAAAAACGCTGTGTTCAGGAACAGAGCTGCAAGAGGAGGGGCTTCCTCGGCAATTGTGGCAGGAAACATGCTGTACGCTCTCGGCCTCGCGTCCTTACTTTCCTTCAAATGCAGCGACTCAATAAAGGTCAAGCTCTCATCCCTGTACAACGAGGCTTATGCAAAGGTGAACGAGGGGCAGCTTCTTGACATCCAGTCAGAGTTTGACGCCAACTTCAGCGAAAGGCAGTATTTCTCAATGGTTGAGAAAAAAACGTCGGCGTTGCTTGAGCTCGCCTATCTGATGGCTGCAGCAGTGGCAGGGCGCAGCCATTCAGCCATTGCCTCCTTTGTGAAGGACATCGGCACAGCCTTCCAGATGATTGACGACATAAAGGACCTCTCAGAGAGCGCAAAGGGAAGGGCAACAAACAAGGGGATAGCTCTCAAAAAAAGAACTCTGCTCAGAATAATTTATGAGGAGAGCCACGGCTCGTTTTCTTCCAGCAGCGAGGCCTTCGCAGACGCTGCCCGGAGGGTGGCGGGGAAGGCGAGGAAAATAGTTGAGAAGGCGCTGAGGAGAATACAGGAAGAGGGATTGCAGAAGGGCCCGGAGATGCTCCTTGAGGCGATTGCCATGAACGTTTTGAGGGGCATCCCTGAGGAGTTCTCGCCAAAAAGCAGCGGAGGGCGTTTCAAAGAACAATTGGCTTAAGAATGTTATTTTCCGAATCTGCGCTCTCTCCTCGCGTATTCGTGGAGGCATTCCTCAAAGTCCTCTTTTTCAAACTCAGGCCACATCTTGTCAATGAATATCCATTCTGAGTACGCTGCCTGGAATGGAAGGAAGTTTGAGGTCCTGACCTCTCCGCCTGTCCTTATTATCATGTCTGGCTCGTCTTGGAGGTAGAGGTTCTTGGCAAAGACCTCCTCGTTTATCTGGTCTATGTCAAGCCTGTTTTCCTTCACTGCCTCTGCAATCCTCCTTGCTGCGTCAACAACCTCTGCCCTGCCACCGTAGCCCATGGCGAAGTTGACTATGTATCTTGAAAAGCTCTTGGTTTTTTCCATTATTTCTCTGAGGCGCTTCTGCACGTCTTCCGGGAACAAGTGCAGCCTGCCTATGACGTTTATCCTTATCTCGTTCTCATATATCTGCTTGTCCTTGATGAGCCTGTCAAACTCTCTTCTGAAGAGCTCCATAAGGTAATTGAACTCCTCCTTGGGCCTGTTGAAGTTCTCCACAGAGAAGGTGTACAGAGTAATCTCCCTTATCCCCTTCTCCTTCGCCCACTCAAGGACCTGCCTCACCTTTTTTGCGCCCCACTCGTGCCCCTTCCAGGGCTTCATCATCAGGCGCTTAGAGAACCTTCTGTTTCCGTCAAGAATAAAGCCGATGTGCTTAGGAACCTGCCCCATAATCATGAATGAAAAAAAAGGCTCATTTATAAATATTTGGGTGGCTCCCCGGCACGCGAATCCCTCAAACCTCCACGATCAACCCCTTGGGGCCTGGATTCACAAGAAGAGTCTGCCCTCTCTGCTCTGTTTTGTATTTGTTCTCGTGAATGTGGCCGCACACCCACAGCACCGGCTTAACCCTCTTAAGAACTCGCAGGTAGCTCTTGTTTCCTGTGTGCTCGTTGTAGAGCTTGTCAAGGAGGGTGTTGTAGGGGGGGCCGTGGGTGACGAATATCAGCCTTGAGTTGTTTTCCTTCTCAAGGCCCATGAAGCATGACTCAAACTCCCGGTCCTCCAGAGAAAATCCGCCCCCGCCCCATCCCGCTATTTTCCACCCGTTGCACTGGGCTGTTTTTTTGTGGATGAAGGTTATTCTTTTTGACTGCTCGCAGAGCGCCCTCACAGTGCCTTGGGACTCGTGGTTTCCGTGGATGAGGTAAACTTTTATCCCGAGGGAGTCTATGTCTCTTATTTTTGCCCTGATGCCCTGCTCAAACACAGTGAAGTCCCCTGCGCATATCGCGATGTCCGCGTTAGCGGCCTTTTTCTTGAGAGAGCCAAGGTGCGCATTTGAGCCGTGGGTGTCGCAGAAAGCAAGTATCCTCATAATGTGCTGTCAAGGCGAGGAATTTATAAAAATTTGGGTTTTCAGGGCAAAGCCGCTCACGAATGGGCTGTGATGTAGTCCTCAAGCACGAGGAGCGAGAGCTCCTCCACGTTCCTCACGATGTAGAGGCGGCCTCCCCCTGTTTCAACTAGGCTCTCGGAGAAGCCTGCTGACTCCTCATCCAGCTCTATGCCGATTATTGAGAGAGTTATGCCGCGAGCCCTTGCCTTCCTGACCTCCCTGAGTGCGTCTTCCTTTGGCCTCTCTCCTGCTGTGGGCTTTGAGTCTGTTATGAGTATTATGTGCTTGTCTCCCTTTGATTTCAGGAGAAGCTCTGCGGCCCTGCGTATTGTGAGCGCGATGTTTGTGAGCGAGCCCGCCCTGGCCCTCATTATTGTTCTCACAATCCTTCCGAAGTCGCGCGTTGGCTCAACCACTGCCTTGAGGTCTGCCCCGAACACCACTATGCCCACATTGTCCTTGTTCCTGATTGCGTTGAAGGCCAGGCTCAGAGCAGACCTCTTGCACTGGGCAAGCTTCTGGCCCCTCATGCTGCTTGATGCGTCAAGCGCAAAGACCACGTTGAGGAGGCTTTTTGACTCCCTCCTCACAACCCTGATGTCCTCTTTCCCTATCCTGCTGTGCCCTCTTTTCGCAGCAATCCTGATGGTCTTGCGCATGTCTATGTCTGCAAAGCGATGCCCTGCTGAGAATCTCCTGTGGTCCTGGCCCGGCTCGGTTCCTTTGGCCTTTTTTCTGAACCTCTCTCCGAAAGCGCTTTTTTGGTGGAGAAAATTAAGCTCCTCGAGCAATGCCACTATTCCCGAGAGCTCCCATCCCTTGTCTGTTATTGAGTAATCCTTGCTTATGAGCCCCTTCTTTCCCAGCTCCTCCGCCTTCCTCCTTATTGTTTCCTTGATTTTTTTTGCGAACTCGGGTATGCGCATGTTCCTCTGCACGTAGGAGGGGTCGTAGCCTGTCAGCAGCCTTAGGAACGACGGTCCTGTGAACCTCTTTGTCTCAGAGTACTGCTTCACGAACCTCTCAAACAGAAGGTCCGGGCTGAATAACCCTATGCCTGCGTTTATCGCGTCCTCTATGAGCTTTCCGTCTTTTTCCGCATCTTCCTCGTCTCTGAGGATTGAGTGGAGAAGGCGCATGTCAAGGGGGGAAGAAGCGAGCTTTCCTGAGATGTCCTCTGCCTCTGAGCTTGGCTTTATCTGGGAATTCCTGCTGTCAAAGGCCATCACCTAAGCTGCTGATTGCCGCGCCCTTGTCTTTTATGAAGTCCGAGAAGGCCTCCTGGGTGAATTCCTGGTTTGAGGAAACAAAGCGGTAAGCCGGCTTCAGCCTTATCCTGTGGGCAATAACGCTTATGACTGATTCCTTCAGGTCCTCAAACGAGGCCTCTTTTCTTCCTGCAAGCGAGGCGTTTGCCTTGGCTCTTTGTATCAGCCCTATTGAGGCCCTCACTGAGGGCTTTTTCTCAAGCTTCTTGTCTTCCCTCAGAAACCTGACAAACCCCACCCCTATTTTAAGAAGCTCGCCGCTTATCTTTATGTCCCCAAAGCCAGACTCCCTCAGGGCTATCTCCTCTTCCAGCTCCGCTGTCTCAGGGTAGCCCATGGTGACTGTGTCAAACCTGTCGAGAAAGACATCGCTCAGCGTCTCTGTGTTGGTGTCCTCGGGGTTCATTGTTGCAATTAGAACGAACTTTGAGTGTATGTCCACCCTGTAGCCAGCGATTGTTGCAAACCCCTCCTCAAGTATCTGCAGCAGGGAGTTCTGGACCTTTTCAGGGCACCTGTTCACCTCGTCAAAAAAAAGCACCCCCTGATTCGCCATGAATATCTTTCCAGGGGTGAATGCCTGTATGCTCTGTGGCCCGAACTTCAATGCCTTGACAGGGTCTATGTCCCCTATCAGGTCCTCTGCTGTGAGGTCAGGGCTCCCCTGCAGGCGAACGAACCTTTCCTCGCCCCTGACCACTCTTGTTTTTGCCTTCTTTTGCCTGCACGATGGGCACATTGGGTCGTCAGGAAGGCAGTGGTATTCGCAGTCATTCATTCTCATGTCAGGGAGTATCTTCGCAACGTTTTTTGCAAGGGTTGTCTTTCCAACCCCCGGAGGCCCTATTATGAGGACGTGCCTTCCTGAGACAAGGGCTGACATAAGCTGGAACTTCGCCTTGCCCTGCCCTAAAATGTCCGGGAAGGGGTCCTTAACTTTCTTGAAGTATTCCTGAAAGTGTTTTTCAAGCATGGATTTAAAGAAAAAGGCATTGATTATAAATCTTGCGTTAGGGAAATCGTGCATGCGAGAACTCGCTCCTTCCAGGGGGCATCAAGGGGCAATACAAGAATGAGATGATGCGACGTAAATTGAGTCAAGCATTTCAAGCCTTCTTCTGGCTTGCCTTGCTTGCTGTCTTTGGCTCAGAATCCTTCTTTGTGTTGGCGACCTCTTCCGATTTTGCCTTGCGCTCTTTCTTTAGGGGAGCTTCCTCAGCTTCTTCCTTTGTCTGGTTCTTCTCCTGCTTTTCCTTCTTGGCTTCAGCTCCTTTCAGTTCCTTTTCTTCCGCCTTCCCTTCAGGCTTAGACTCGTCCGGCTCTTTGGCTGCCTCCTTGCCTGCTTCCTTGCTTTCCTTTTCCTCTTTCTTCTCTTTTGGCTCTGGCTTCCCCTTTTTCTTTTCCTCTTTCTTGGTCTCCTCAGCCTTCTTGAACTCAATGCCCTCAAGCTCTGCCCAGACCACTCCATCGACGTCCTTCACAGCGCTTATCTTAACGTGGTGCGGGGGGTTCTTTATCCCCCTCATCCAGAGGGCTTCATTCAGCTTTGGCCCTATCTTTATCGTGTCTGCCTTCATATGCCTCTGGAGGAACTTCCTGAGCGCAGAAACCGCCTTCTTTGCCCTCTTGTACCTGGGGCACTTCTGAAACTCCTTTCTGAGCGGAACGTTGTAGGTTCTTGTGAGCTCTGCCATTTTACTATGCCTTTGTCTTTATCCTTCTCCAGCTTCGTTTAACTGCTGTGTGCCTCCCCGGATGAATCCTTCTCCCTCTGCCGTATATTTTCGGGACTGTCCAGAACGGGGCCCACTTTGTCTGCCTTGCCTTCTTGGCCAGGCGCTGCTTCCTGCTGGGATGGGTGTATCTTGCCATTTGGTATGCCTCTTTCCTGATTGCGTTATTTTCTTATTATCCTTGTCTCTCTTTTCGGAGGCTCCATCCTCCTCAAGAGGTCCTTCACAAGTTCATCAGTGATTTTGGCGAGCTTCCTTGCCTCAACCAGCCTTGCCAATGCAACAAGGAGGTTGAGGGCCTTTTCAGGGTGGGCTGTTTTCAGGGCTCCGTACCTTGTTGCTGCCTCCTTCGTCATCATTGCTTTGAGTGAGGCCTCAAGCTGGAGCACCTGCTCTTTTAGCTTCTCCTCCTCCCGGAGCGCTTCCTCCTGCCTGAGCATCTGCTCGCGGTAGAGCTCTTCCAGCTTCTTCCGCCTTATCTCATCCAGAGGGTCCATTTTCGCAGTCAGGACTCCTTCGCCCCTTCTTGCTTTGGGGCTTCTTTGGGTGCAGGATTCTCAGGCTCTTTTTCAGGTGCCTTTTCCTCTTTCGCCCCCTCCTTCTTCGGCTCCTCTTTTTTCTTCTCTGCTCCCTGCTTCGCGCTCTTAGGGCTCTTTGAGTGCGATTCCTTCTCGGGCTTTGAAGGGGT
>CAYVGP010000012.1:4336-12385 GCA_964451135.1 uncultured Methanosarcinales archaeon | reverse complement strand
AAAGCCCCTTGAGAGCCCTGACCAGATACTTGAGCTTAAGCCGCAGGACGTAATACTTCCCTCAAACTCGGACATAGACCAGGGCGCGGACGTTGTTCTCTACAACACCTCGCTCTTTATTGACGAGCTGCTTGAGAAGTTTTACGGCCTGGAGCCATTTTACAATGCCAAGAGGCCTGATGACCTCATAGGGCACCTCGTCATAGGACTTGCCCCGCACATATCCGCCGGCCTCATAGGCAGGATAATAGGCTTCTCAAAGACCCAGGGGTGCTTCGCCCATCCGCTGTGGCACGCAGGGCTCAGAAGGGACTGCGACGGGGACGAAGCCTGCGTAATGCTCCTGCTTGACGGCCTCCTCAACTTCTCCAGGCAGTACCTTCCTGACAAGCGGGGCGCGAAGACAATGGACTCCCCCCTTGTCCTGACAGCCAAGCTCATACCCTCAGAGGTTGACGACATGGTCCTGGGCATGGACATAGCCAAGCGCTACCCCCTTTCCTTTTACCGCGCAGCCCTTGAGATGAAGTACCCGTGGGAGGTCAAGATTCCCCAGCTCAGGGACGTGATTGAGACAGAGAAGCAGTACGAGGGGTGGGGCTTCACCCACAGCGTTTCTGACATGAATCAGGGCATAAACTGCTCTGCGTACAAGACCTTGCCGTCCATGGAGGACAAGCTCATCGGCCAGATGGAGATTGCGGGGCTCATCCGCGCAGTGACGCCCTCGCAGGTCGCTTCCCTCGTTATTGAGAAGCACTTCCTGAAGGACACAAGGGGAAACCTGAGAAAGTTTTCCCAGCAGCAGTTCAGGTGCGTTGCGTGCAACGCAAAGTTCAGGAGGCCGCCCCTCTCTGGGCGCTGCACTTCCTGCGGGGGCAAGATAATCTTCACAATCTCAGAGGGCTCTGTCATAAAGTACCTTGAGCTGAGCATAAAGCTTGCTGAGAAATTCAATGTCCCCGCTTACCTGAAGCAGACGCTGGAGCTTACAAAGAGAAGGGTTGAGGAGGTCTTCGGAAAGGAGAAGGAGAAGCAGGAGGCCCTTGCGAAGTGGGTTTAAGAACAAGAACAGTTTCAGCTCCTCAAATGAGGGGCTTGCGAACATTCATGCGCCTTCTATCCGCATTCTTTCATCTTAAAAATATCACGCTTCGCTTCCAAGGCAAGAATCCCGGAAAAAGCGGTTCAGGCCCTCTTCCTATGCGTCGTTGTTCATGTTGAGAACCTGGGCGTGGGGGACACCCGCAATCACGGCTACCCGTTCAGGGTCAACAAGGCCTCTTCTCTCAGCTATTCTCACAGGCAGCTCCCCGACGATGTTCGCTATGTATGCCTCTCCCAGGCTCTCAGCGTATTCTTCCTCGCTTACCTCTTGCCCCTTGTAGAATGATTCCTTCACGTCCAGCACCATCTCCCCTTCTCTGAATGTTTTCCCAATAAGGCCTGCCTCGCATGCTGCCAGAATTAGCCGGCCCTCGTTGTAGGCCTTCCTCATCACTATTCTTTTTTTTTCTAAGTCTTTCAACCCAAGCACCCCAAACTTCTTCAGCCAGATGCAAACTATATCTTGGAGTGTATGACGTGCTTTGCCCCGCACGCAAGGCACTGCATGAACGTCAGGCCCCCTTCCTTGAAAAGCTTCGTGTCAGGCCTCCTGCATTCCCTGCAGATGACGAACTGCGAGGCGTACTGCTCTATCTTCTCATTTATCCTTGATGCAGAAACCTTTGAGCCGATAATCAGGGCGTTCTTCTTTAGCTCCCCGGGTGTTGCCAGCTCCTTGAGTATGTACTTCAGGACGTGCTGGGGCTTTCTTCCCAGCACCTCTGCAATGTGGTGGAAGTTGCTTATTATCGTCCTGTTGCCCTGTATGTGCCCCTTTACTTTGGGTATCTCAAACCTCTCCACTTTTTTCAGGGATTCAGGCAGGGCCTCCTGCCCCTGTTTGAGCATTTCCTCGTAATTCATTTTGATTAAAGAAACCCGCTGCGATTTATAAAGCTTCCTTTGCCCGGCGCGCCAGCGCCCCTTCGGGGCTCCACAAACCCGCTTCTTGCAGCCCTTTCAGATTCGCCCCTTCCCAGGCGTTTTTCGCTCCCAATAGAAAGATTTTTATTGCTTTGTTGTCCTTGCTTTTCCCATGGCTTTGAAAAAAGGGGTTCTGAAAAGGCGCAGGAAGAAAAAGGCGCCCCAAACAAGCCTTTCAGAGATGAAGCAGCGCTTCCTTGCAGAGCTGGACTCCTCCTCTGACAAGGACAGCCTCGCTGTTTTCGGAATCGCGAGGAGGTTTTTCCAGGAATACCTCAGAGTCAAGCACTCCCACACATTTGAGGAGATGGCAGAGGAGATTGAGAAGAAGCGCATAGAGCCCGAAGTGAAGCAAATGGCTGTGAATCTTCTTACCAGTCTCTCCGAGCTTGAGTTCAGGCCGGGCATCTCAAGAAAGCGCACGGACAAGCTCAGGGAGGACCTCAGGGCAGTTATATTTGCCCTCTCTCACGAGGCAAGGCACGCGAAAAAGCATCTCCTGATAGAGAAGGGAAGAAAAGGCTTCATTCTTTCAAGAATCCTCATTTCCCTGCTCTCAAGGCTCCTGCGTTCCTTTTCGTCTCTCTTCAGAAAGATGAGCCCTGAGCAGCTGGAAACAAGAAGCATCATTGACAAGGGCTTTGAGTCCCTTTTCTCAGGGGACCTGACAGCAGCAGAAGGGCTTTACCTCTCAGCGATTTCAAGGTACAAAACCCTGCTGAAGGACGAGAGGGAGTCTGTGTATGCAAGGCTGAGGGCTTTGCACGAGTCAATCTCAAGGACAAAGGAAATGGAGGCGAAGCTGAGCCACCTCCTGAGCAGGCTTGAGGCCGGCTCGTCTCTGCCCACAAGCGGCAGGGAGCTTCTCAAAGAAAAGTACTCTGAGGCTGTCTCCCTTTACAGCATGCTTCCAGAGCAGCTCAAGCAGCACTACTACGACCGTCTAATGCACATTCGCTCAAGGATTTAGTTTTCTTTCTCAGCGCTGTTTTCTCAATGCCTCTTTTGCTCATTCTTTCCCTGCTCGCTTAGGGTATTGCGCTGCCTTGACGCTTTGCGCAATGATGCGCTGGAACCAGGCCGGAAGCGATGCAGAGTGCGTTGTTTGCTGGCTCTGCCTTCCTTTCTCTCCTGCGAAACAGGGGAAAAAGGATTCTCGCACCCTCCTCGCACCCTCACAAAAAGCTCTGTATCAGCCTCTTCAGGGAGAGGTAGAGGTCCCTGAACCAGTTCAGGATTGTGTTGAGCATGCCCTGTTTTTCCAGCGGAATCTCCAGGTAGCCCTGCGAAGCAGATATTATGTACTTGCACCCCTCAACTGCCTCGTCTATTAGCTGCTGGGCCTCCTGGTATTTTCCCTCTGCAACAGCCTTCTTGGCCTCTGACAACAGCTCGTTGAGCTCAAGGCACTCGGGGTGCTCCTCAAGAAGGTCCTGCGTAAACGCGATCTTGGTGTTAAGCTGGGTTCTGTTCTCCGCCCCCTTCTCCAGGCTGTTGATGTAGAGCGTTGCTGTGTCTGTGTACCTCGGCTTGCGGACCTTTGCTATTAGCTGTATCTCGTAGCTCCCGTAGGTCTTGTAGGATGTGATGCTCAGGGTGACGTTTCTCTCCTCTCTCGGAAGCAGGAGCGCTATGTAGTCTTCGCTGAAGCTCATGTTTATTGAATCAAGCTCTGTCTCCGCAAAGAGCGTTATGTTCTCAAGCGTCTTGTTCTCGTTGTTTTTCAGGGTTATCGGAGCTTCCATTGTCTCGTTTTCGTAAATCGTTACGAGCCCGGGGGTTATTATCTGAAGGTCCAGGAACTGTGTCTCGTTGCTTGTGCGGTTGATGACTTTTGTTTTTGTGATTGTTATTGAGGAGCTGGAGCCCCCGCCCCCTCCTCCGCCCCCTCCGCCTGACGCTGTCTGCTCCTGCACGTCAAGGAATGTGACTGTGACGTTGTTGCTGTACGTTGTGGCGTTGCCGTCATACGCAGAGAACCGGATTACTGCGACGTCAGGGTGGTCTGACCTTATCTCAACGAGGTGGGTGCCGTCCTCAATGCTTACCAGGATGTTCGCGTTCGTGGTGTAGTTGAACGTCAGGTTGTCGTCGGAGTCCAGCTCTGTGAAGTAGTCGTCAAGGTCCACCCATATCCTTGTGTCCTTCTCGTTCATCGTGAGGTTGCTTATGACGAAGTTAAGCTCCACCTTTTCTATTCTGGGGGTGATGTTCTGGTTCGTGGTGTTGAGCACTGCCTTGTACTGCACGTACTGCGAGTCCTTGCCGGGGAACGGCTCCCCTGACTCGTTCAGGGCGTACCAGGAGCTCCACGAGCTTGAGTCGTCGCTTGTCCTCACGTAAAACGAAACGTTTGTTCCCGAGGGCTCGTACGCTGTCCATGTGAGGGATGTCAGGTTTCTGTAAACGTCGTCAGCCACGTCCATCGTTTTTGACACAAAGACGCCGTTTGCGTAGTAAGCTGTGCCGTTTTTTGCGAGCACGACTCCGTTTGCAGTGGCGTTTGTCCTGTTCAGTGTTCCTGCCGCGAAGTCGCTGTAAGTGCTGTGCCTTCTTATCCCGAAAAGAGGAGCCCTGTTAACGTTAAGAACTGTGATGTTCCACTGCATGCTTGAGTTCAGGAATCCGTCGCTCAGCACCACCTTGACTGTCCTGTTTCCCGCGCCAAGGAAGCCGGGGTAGTAGGAGAAGTTGCCTGTTGTTGTGTTTAGCACTCCGTCAACGTACCAGTAGTAGCTTATGGGGTCGCTCTCAAGGTCTGTTGCGTTTACTGAGAAAGGCATTGTATCGTTTTCCCTCATGGTGAAGTTGAGGCTTTGGGGGCTGTAGTTGAGTATCTGCGGCGGGTTGTTTGTGGGCCTCACCCTGAAGACGATTACTGCTGTTGTTGTGCTTTGCCCATCGCTCACGTTGAAGAGGATGCTGTGGTTTCCGATGTCTCCGTGTTTCGGCGTGAAGTTTATCATTGCGAGGCTCGCGTTTATCTGCGTCAGGTTGAAGAAGCTCGAGTTTGTTGAGAAGTTAAGGGCGTCGCCTTCCTCGTCGCTTCCCCAGATGTAGGCTGTGAAAAGCTCGTTCTCAAAGGCAGTCATGTTCTGCAGCGGAGGGCTGAACTGGGGAGGGTCGTTTCTCGGCACAACCTCAAGGTTGAATGTTTCCGAGTCAAATCCCTTGTAGCCGTCGCTGACGTTGATTCTTATGCTGTAGTTCCCGACGTCGTACCATTCAGGCGTGAAGTTTATTCTTGCCGAGCTCCTGTTGATTTTTGTTATGCTGAACAGCGTGCTGTTTGACTCAAAAGCAATGTCGTCGTTGTCCGCGTCAAGCACGGTTATTGTGAGCAGAAACTCGCTGTCCTCGGTGGCTGTCTGGTTGCTTATGTTTTCAATCACTGGCGGGCTGTTCAGCTTTACAACCAGGAGGACTGTTTCGTTGTCCTGCAGCTTGGTGTCGTTCGCCCAGAACAAGATTGAGTAGTTCCCTATCTGCGAGGCGTTGGGGGTGAAGCTGAATGATGCAGCGGTGGAGTTTATTTGGCTCAGGGAGAAAAGCGTCGTGTTTGTGCCGAAGTAAATGTAGTCGTTGTCAGCGTCGCTCGCTGTTATTGTTTTTGAGAGCGTGTTGTTCACTCTTGCGTCAAGGCTTCCTATTGCGTCAAGCACAGGGGGGTTGTTCACGTCCTCCACAACGAAGTATAATGTTGTCGTGTTGCTTGCGCCGTGCTCGTCCGTTGCTGTTATAAGAACTGAGTAGTTTCCCACGTCGTCGTTTGTCGGGGTTAGCTGTATTATTCCTGCTGTTGAGTTGTACTGCGATATTGAAAAAACGCTTGAGTTGGACGCGAATGTGATTGTGTCGTTGTTCTCGTCGGTTGCCTCAACTATGAGCTGGTACGCTATGTTTTCTGTGAGGTACTGGGTTGAGTAGTTGTTTATTCTCGGGGGCTTGTTGTCAACAACCGTCAGGTTGAACAGGAAGGAGTCGCTTTCAGTGCCGTCTGTCACGCTTATGTTTATGACGTAAGCGCCTGCATCGCCCTCTGCTGCCGTGTAGTTTATCAGGCCATCAGTGTTTATGGTGAAAAGGGTTGAGTTGTCGCTGAAGGTTAAGGCGTCGTTGTCAGCATCCGTGGCATTGACCTTTATTGCGAGGGTTGCGTACTCATACGCTGTTTGCGGCCCGATGGGGATTATCACAGGGGGGTCGTTGACGTTGGTGACTGTGAGAGTGACAGGGTTGCTCTGGGTTGTGTTGTACCCGTCACTGACTATGAAGTACACTGTTTCTGTGCCGAAAAAGTCCTTTGCAGGCTGGAAGCTCACGTTGCCTGTTGTCTGGTTGATGACGATTTTTATTGAGCTGTTTCCTGTTGCTGTGAATGTGAGCGTGTCCTTGTTGCTTCCTGTGCACTCTATTGCGTCTATGTCAAAGAAGTGCTCTGTTAGTGTGATTGCGTCCGAGAGGTTGGTGTCTTCCTGCCATGTCTGGTTCTGGATGGTCTTGTTGAACTCCGGCATCCTGTTGTTGTTTTCCACGCTCACGTTCCACTCAACCCTGTCAGTGGCGTTGGCAATGTCAGTTACAAGGAGGGTTATGTTGTGGTATCCTGCGTCGCAGAAGCCCGGAAGGTAAGTCCATGTCACGTTTTGCGTTATCAGGCTCCCGTCGTAATAGTAGGCGTTGGTGAGGTTGTCCTGCGGGGGGCTGAGGAGGAGGTCGTCGTCGCTTGCAGAGTAGTTGAATGTGAAGCCCACGCTGTCGTTCTCTGTTATGCTCGGGTTCAGCGAGGAGGGGCGGTAGTCGGTTATGTTTGGCGGGTCGTTTGTGTTTATCACCTCAAACAGCACTGTTTGCAGGGTTGCGTCGTTGACAGAGTCGGCCACGACTATCTGCACCTTGTTGTCTGTGCCGTTTCCAACGTCCTCATTGAGGGGGGTGAAGTTTATGAGCCCTGCTGTCTGGTTGTAGTTGGTTATGCTGAACCTCGGGAATCTCTGGGCAGAGTCTGTTGTGGTTGAGAAGTTCAGTGGGTACTGCTGCTCGGGGTCCTCTGCGAGAACGTAGTAGGTGAAGAGCTGGTCCTCGTACAATGTGAAGTTTGTGGGGAGGTTCAGGAAGCTGGGTGCTGCTGCCCGCGCTCCATTTATTCCCGCCATTGCTGCTGCAACAACGATTACGGCTGCAATCACTGCCTTTTCTTCTTTTCTCAAGGCGTTCCCCTCTTTTCCAGCTCTTTGTAGATTGAAACGAGTTCTTTGTATATTTTTGCTTTTTCCTTTTCCTCAAGCTTCTTGTAAAGCTCGTTCGCCCTTAAATAGGCTTCCCTCGCCTTTATGAGGTTGTTGCTTTCAAGCGCGCTTTTTGCCTCCTTCACAGCCTCTTCAGTCCTTTTAAGTGCCAGGCGTTTAAGTATCTTTGCCTCCTCGTCCCCCAGACTCTTGACAACTCTTATTGCGGAGTCGATTATTGTGCTCATCTCTTCCTTCTTAATCTCGCTTTCCCTGTACTTGTTTTCCTCTATCAGCTTGAAGAGCCTGCTTGTTTCGTTTCTTGTTCTGGGGCTTATTGAGTGCTCTTTCAGGTCTTGCTCAAGCTCCTCTGCAGTGAACGAGTAGGGCATGTTGAAGAGGTTCGTCACGAAGCCCCGCAGCACAGCGTCGGTTTCCTCAAAAATTTCTTTGACATTGCCTTCTCCAAGCCTGTTTTTGAGACTTTCAAGCCTTCTCATAACATCAAGCTCTATGTCCTCAACAGTGATTTCCTCTGAGGGCACGAACCTGTTTATCGCTGTCTTTGCCCACTCGTACATGTTCTTGGCAGCTTGGTACTCGTATTCCCTGAGGCCGTAAACAAGGCCCCCGATGAGCAGGGCGAGGATGATTGGTGCCCACGGAATCCTTCTCACAGGCTTCGGCGCCTGTTTCTCCGCCTCTTTTTTCTCTTCCTTGCACGGCTCGCACGGCCCGCCGCAGTCTATTCCTGTTTCGCCTTGGTTTTGTATTCCGTCGTTGCATGTTG
>CAYVGP010000012.1:0-4236 GCA_964451135.1 uncultured Methanosarcinales archaeon | reverse complement strand
CCGCCGCAGTCTATTCCTGTTTCGCCTTGGTTTTGTATTCCGTCGTTGCATGTTGGGCATGGTTTGCATGGTCCGCCGCAGTCTATTCCTGTTTCGCCTTGGTTTTGTATTCCGTCGTTGCATGTTGGGCACGGCTCGCATGGTCCCCCGCAGTCAACACCCTCTTCTCCCTGATTCTTTATGTTGTCAAAGCACGTTGCTATGTACTTGCAAGGCTGGGTTTCCTGCGGCTTCCCCCTTGTGGTGTTGCACTCTGTTAGGTCTGTGCAGGTGCGCGTGCTTATGTTTGCGGGCAGGCACGGCCCCCACTCCCCGCAGTCCCAGTACGGCACGCATATGTTTCCGCTGCCTCCTCCCCCTCCCCCGCCTCCTCCGCCTGACTCCTTTCCAACGTATTCGGGCACGTCAAGAACCGTCAGGTAAACGAGGTTGCTCCGCGTCTTTGCGCTGAAGGGGTCTATCGCGTAGAAGTAGGTGTTTCTCTGGCCGTTGAAGTCTCTTTCAGGCACTGCTGTGTATATGTGCGTTCCCTCGTCTATGACTATGTCTATGTTCGCAACGTCCTCCACGGTGTAGTTGAGTTCGTCTCCGTCAGGGTCAACGAAGTAGTCGTCAAGATCCCTCCCGGTAAGCGTTGAGTCCTCCAGCCACGTTTCGTTGGGAAGCGTGAATATCTGCACAGGCGCCCTGTTCGTTATCACGAACTCGGAGATGTTTGTGACAGCGTAATACCTGCTTCTGTTGCACGTCACCCTGAAGTAATGCGTTCCCTGCAGCGAGAACGTCCCGTTGAACTTGAACAGGCTGTAATTTGAGTCCCAGCTCATTCTTTGGGGGGTTGTGTAGCTTCCTGTGACGTTGAAGCTTATGTCGCAGTACCCCTCCCTCAAGGGGGTTTTGTTGGCGTACTCGTACCTTGCGTAGAATGTTATTGTGTTGTTGTTGTACCTTGTGTAGTTGTCTGTGTCGTCCCAGATGTAGAGGTTGCTTGATTCCTCCAGATACATCTCCGCCGGGAAGTGCGCGACTATCAGGGTCAGGTTGGCTTGTTTGCTCATGTTCCCTTGGAAGGTGTAGTCGGCGCATATGTTCGGAGGGCATACGCTTCCGTTGAGGAAGACCTTGGGAGAGGCCATTGTGAGGTTGAGGAAGCTTACGTAAGCCATCTTGTCAAGGTTCGGCACATTGGTTTTGTTTATGTAGAGGTACTTGTGCTTCATGATGATGTTGCTGTCAAGGTCGTACATGTTTATTGTTGTGTTTGAGAATGCCCACCATATCAAGACCTCGTTGGGTATGCCGAGTTTGAGGTTGGAGATGTTCTCCCAGCAGCTCATTGCTGAGAGGTTTGTTGACAGAGGGTTCATGAACTTTGTCCAGTTCGGCTCTATGCAGGTTGTTATGCTGAGGTTTAGGAAGCTGCTTGTTCTGCTGTTCGCGCACACAGAGCTGTCGTCCACAGTTATGTTTATCCGGTAAAAGCCCTGCTGTCCGAGCTGGGGGGTGAAGTTGATTATGCCTGTCTGCGTGATGTTGAAGAGCTCTGTGTCGTCGTAATATGTGAGGGGTGAGCCGTCAGGGTCGCTGGCATTGACTTGGCAGTAATACTCTGAGAAAACGACTGCTGTTGTGTTGCACGGCAGGGAGAGCTCTGGCGGATGGTTGATGCACAGCGTCACTGAGCCTGAAACCTGGCCTGTCGCCTTTCCTGTTATGCTTGTTGCCTTGTAAACAATGTATGTTGATGAGAGGGATACGATGATGAGGAGCAGGGCGAGGGCAGCTATGATGTTGTTGGACACTGCGCTGAAAAGCCTCTCCCTGCTTTGTTTATCATCAACTTTTATTCTCTTTTTGTTTGTTTTTTCTTTCTTAATCATTTTTTAACTCTTTTTTGTTGATTGTAAACAAAGTAGGCCTTTTCCTTGCGGTAGTCCACTTTCCAGTACTCCATGAACTCCTCAACCTTCTCTGCATTCTCAACAGGAACCCTGAAGCAGTTTCTGCCCAGGGCCTTGCCTCTTGCTTCGTGGAGTATGCCGGACTTGTTGTCCCTGCCCTTCAGGGCATACCCGAACATTGTTTTTTTTGTGTGAGGCAGCTTTTTGAGAGAATACGTCACAATTATGTGCGGAACGAGCGTCTCTTTTTCAAGAGAGCCCTGCCTAGAATCAGGGGCATCACCTCTTTTCATGTGTTTATTATCCACAAACTCTCTTTATAAAGTTTTCTGTGTTGATAATCAACCAAAGGGCTTTCTCAAGAAGTAAACCCTTACCTCTCCTGTGTAGTTCCCAATCTCTGCGTCCTCAGGAACCATAAGGGTGAAGCCAAGCTTTCTTGTCCTGTTCTCCATGTAAAATGATTTCTCTTCCGGAACAAGCCACCCCTTCAGGCCCCCCAAAACCTGCACCCTGACATTAAGCCCTTCGTTGTAGTTGTTCGTGATTATGATGCCCCTTTCTGCTTCCCCGCCGGGCATCACTGTGCCGAAGTAGAGCTTGTCTGTTCCAACGTTTATGCCGACGTAGTTGTCAACGATTACATGCGCCTCCACTGTTTTCACGTCAACCACTGCGTACATTGAGTAAATAAAGAAGGTTGCGCCTGCTGCTATCACAGCAGCTATTGCAAGCATTAGCAGAAAAGAGCTTTTCTTCACTTTGTCATCCCTTTCTTTTCCTGAGCCAGATTATGTCAGCAATGAGAACTATCACCACAGTTATCAGCACCCCTAGTGCAAAGAACAGGTATGCAGGAGGGACGCCTCCTGATGACGGCTTTTCCTTTTCAGGTGCTTTCTCTTCCGGCCTTGCCTCCACTACCTCCACCCTTATGCTCTTCTCGTCAAACTTCTCATCCCCTGCAAACACCGCTATGTTTCCTTTCCGGGTTCCGAGCCCCATGTTGCCTGCGTCAATGAACCCTGTGAGGGTTCCCTCTGAGAAGCTTCCCAAATCCAGTGTAGGTGTTTTTGAGCTCTGATCCCCGACGCTTATGACTGCGTAAACCCCCTTTATGGGCTCGTTCCACGCGTTTTCCACCTTGACCTCAAACTTGTTTATCTTTCCCTGCTCTATCTCCCTCGTGTAATCCAATATGTTTATGCTTCTCGTCCCGATGTGGAAAACAGCTTCGGCCTTTCTTGTTTTTCCGCTGTAAAAAAACTCTGCCTTTGCCGTGTACTTCCCTGGCTTGAAATTCCTGCTCGGCACCTTCTTGCTGACGCTGGTTGTTTTCTGGCTCGCTATGGTTATGCCGCTCTCCGATGCTGAAAAAACCTCTTTTCCGTCGTTGTCCTCTACGCTGAGCTCAAGCCGCGCATTGCTGATTGTCTGGTTTCCCTTGTTCGTGATGCTCACAGTTATGCTTGCGTCCTCCCCCTCCCTCACATCAGGAACACTCACTCTCATCTCAGGGTACTGCCCCGGGTAGGGGATGTTTATTTGCACAACCACGATGACTCCTGTGGTGACTGCGAACATTCCGCCGCTTTTCGGCGCTCCCTCTTCAATAAGCACCTTGAACCCCTGCGGCCCTGCTATCTCAACATCGGGAGGTATATTGTATTTGACTTCAAGAGGAAGCTTTACGTTTGGAGGGATAGTTATTGTTTGGTTAGGCGTTGTCACGTACTTTGCCAGCGCGCCCTCATAGTAAACCCTTGCTGTTGTTTCGCCTGAAGCCCCGATGTTGAAAACTTCAAGAACAAAGCCCCCTTCCTTCCCCGGCTTAAAAGGGGCAGTGACCTTTGCAGGCGAAACCCCTATCCCGTACGCATAGCTGCTGAAAAGAACCAAAAGTATCCCGAACATCACAAACCTTTTCATTTTTATCTGTTGGTTAACAAAACAAATCAAAAAGAAAAAAGATTTTATCTTGCCTGAGCCCAGAATGTCACCTTTGCCTGCGACACCACGTTGGGAGTTGCGTCTGAGGGCAACCCAATCTGGGCGAAGAAGGCAACGCTGT
The DNA here is from genome assembly GCA_964451135.1 of uncultured Methanosarcinales archaeon. Taxonomy (GTDB): domain Archaea; phylum Nanobdellota; class Nanobdellia; order Woesearchaeales; family JAADFO01; genus CAYVGP01. The sequence continues at coordinate 264 of CAYVGP010000012.1, read as the reverse complement.
TGTAAGTGGGTCCGTATGTTAGGTTTTCGCACGCCTTGTATTTGGCAGTTGTGGAAGTGAAGTTCTGCCAGTTGCTTTGCACAAGATTTCCTTCGCATCCTCCCTCATAACTTCCAACAGTTTGGTTTACTGTTTTGTAAGCTATGTAAGATGAGGAAGAGCCACTGTCAGGTATGAAGCTTCCGCCGTGCTTAGTTCCTGTGTTGTTTATCTGCACTGTGACATTGGCCTTTACATTTCCGTTATTTCTTACCGCGATGTAGT
>CAYVGP010000011.1:0-12493 GCA_964451135.1 uncultured Methanosarcinales archaeon | reverse complement strand
AGTCCTTACCATTGCTGGCCTGTCTCCTGGCAAGCACACAATATCCCTTTCAGCGTACAGGCTTAACATCAAAAAAATGCAATGGGACCTCTCCAAGTACTACATCTTCACCCAGGAATTCACAATTACCGAGGCATGCCAGGAGGGCGCATCCGCCTGCAACGGCTCAACAAGGATTTACTGCGAGAACGGAATAGAAAAAACAGAGGAGTGCGGCTTCAGTTGTGTGGATGGAGCATGCGTTGGCTGGATACCCTGCGATGACGGGGTTTGCGACCCTGATGTGGACTGCAACTGCATTGAGAACGGCGACTGCTCGGAGCAGCAGTGCAACCAGGCAGGGGGAGGCGGAGGAACCCAGGAGACGCCGACCTGCTCTGATGGTGTGCAGAACCAGGGTGAAACAGGAATTGACTGCGGGGGTCCTTGCCCAGCTTGCGCGTGCCAGAGCCCTGCCTGCGACACCAAGCCAAGCCTCTGGGTTGTGCCGTCCAAAACAACACTCTCTGCAGGGGAAACATTCAATGTTGTTATCTATTCTGCAAACCTGAATAATGTTGTGGGTCTGAACCCGATTATAACTTTTGACTCCTCAGTTGTTCAGATTGTTTCAACAGCCAAGCCTTCTATGCCTTCTGTTGCAGACGGTTCCTTCTTCTGCCTGAAACAGAAAAGATCAGAAGGAAGATACGAGATTGCGTGTGCTGTTCTGGATTCAAACAATGCGATCAGCGGAACCAAGCCAGCTGTCAGCCTCACATTCAATGCCATTCAGGCAGGTACTAGCGATATAAGGATTGAGGCTCCAACTGTAAACAGCTTCCGGATTTCTAATGGGATTACCACGCCTTACACTATAACTGTTGAGGAAGTGCATAACGCGACGGTGAATGTCGGCTCAGGGGGAGGTGCAGGCGGAACTGCTCCAGCCCCTCAACCGAGATCTGGCGGCGGCTCGGGAAGCGGCTCTTCACACTCGCAGGGGGCAGCTTGATTCTTTTGGAATTCATCTTGGCTACTCTGAAATCACTTGAACGCCTGGCTTTTCCTGCTGGGCATTCGGTGCAGTGCTTCGGCTTTTTGGCTGTTCTATGAGTTCTTTCCCAGATGCCCTCTTGGCTTGCGCAAATAATTTAAACATCCCTGAAACTCACAACTCTATGAACATCTTCACGCACATAGTTGCTGTTCTTGTGCTTGCCAAGGCAATGTCCCTTAACTCCTCTGACCTTCTCATTGCCCTTGTTTTCGGTGTTGGTGTGGACATTGACCATCTCTTGAAGCTTCCACTTTACTTTTCCCTTCCGAAATCCAAGAGAAAGAGGCATCTCAACTGGCGCACCCCTCTTCAGGAGCCAATATCCCTTTTGTGGGTGGCTCCTTTGAGCATTTACCTCAGCTCCTTTGTGCCCGTAATCTTCTTTTCCCTTCACCTGCTTCTGGACTACCTGATGAGCTACTCAAAAAGGCCGTTCTTCCCCTACTCCAACCTTAAAATGAAAGGAGCCATGAGGCTGAAAAAGGACAGGTGGCTTCAGATAGGATTAACGGTGGTGCTATGTATCTTCCTGATTTTCTGACAAGACCTGCGGACAGGGCATTTTCTCGTGCAGCAAGGTTCATGCACAAATATCTAGGCCTCGGCCCTGACACTGTTTCTGCAATGCATTTTATTTCATGCGCAGTCTCTGCTTTCTTCTTTTACGCAAAGAACTTTTCTTTTGCATACCTGTTTCTCGCGCTCTCTCTTTTGTTTGACGGAATTGACGGGGTGATTGCAAGAATGTTCGGCCTCGCTTCTCTGAGAGGGGAACTGACTGACACCTTTTTTGACAGGTCAGGCGAGCTTCTGATTTTCGTTGCCCTTGTCATTTCCGGCTACGCATCGCTGAAGGCAGCTGCCCTCGCCTACTTCGCAATTCTTCTTGTGACCTCGCTGAGGAAACGCGCGAGGTTTGATCCCGGCTTCAAGAGGTGGACGCTCTTCCTTGCGCCCTTTCTTGGCTTTGGATTCGTGTTCTCCCTCATTTTTTTCATCAACCTGCTTGGCTTTATGGCCCAGCTCCTAATAATTGACTTCAGAGAGGGCAAAAAGTCTCTTCTCAGGGCAGGGGGATAGCGATGGCGGACTTTTTCAGAATTTTTGCAGAGTCCCTGTGGCTGATGCTTCCTGCCTACGCTGCCAACATGGCTCCTGACATCTTCAAGAACCTTTTCAAGCCGCTTGCAGTTCCCCTTGACTTGGGCATGAAATGGAGGGGGAAGAGGGTGCTGGGGAGCCACAAAACCTTCAGGGGGCTGCTTTTCGGGGTTCTTTTCGGGGTTCTTTTTGCTTATGCCCAGAGAATCCTGTTTGAGGTCTCTCCGCTTCTGAGGTCTCTCAGCATAATAGACTATTCCTCCCACAGCCCGCTCCTCATAGGCTTTCTGCTGGGGTTCGGGGCGCTGGTTGGGGACTCCGCGGAGAGCTTTTTCAAGAGAAGAAGGGGGATAAAGCCCGGGAAGGCCTGGATTCCATTTGACTATCTTGACTGGATTCTTGGGAGCGTGCTTTTTTTGTCCCCTGTTTTTGTGCCGCCCCTGCCGCATCTTGCCATGATTTTCCTTCTTTTCCCTGTTCTCCACCTCATTGTGAACAACGCTGCATTCTCTCTCGGCATGAGGTCAGAGCGCTTCTGAGGAAGCCCTGATACACTCTTCCCAACGCCAATATTTTTAAACCCCCTGCCAATACCTTGCTTCATGGAAACAGAGAACCTTCTTCCATTTGAGAAGCTGAAGAGGAAGGTGCTTGTGAGGGAGGAGGCAGAGACAAGCCCCAAGTTCGGCTGCTCCCCTGAGCTGCGCCCAACAGAAGAGCTGCTTAATTACGGCATCGTAAACATTGACAAGCCCTCAGGACCCTCCTCCCACCAGGTCTCTGCCTATGTGCAGGCAATCCTTGGGATTGAGAAGGGCGGGCACTCAGGCACCCTTGACCCCAAGGTCACAGGAGTCCTACCTGTTGCTCTGGGGAAGGCAACAAGGATTGTGCAGGCATTGCTCACAGCAGGAAAGGAGTACGTGTGCCTTATGCACCTCCACAAGCAGGTTCCGAAAGAGAAGGTGCTGGCCGCCTTCAAGGCATTCACCGGCAGGATAAGGCAGCTTCCGCCCAAGAAAAGCGCTGTCAAGAGGCGGCTTAGGTACAGGAACGTTTATTACATTGAGCTTCTTGACATGGCAGAGCAGGACGTTCTTTTCAGGGTTGGGACGCAGGCAGGCACCTACATAAGAAAGCTGGTTCATGACATAGGTCTTCATCTGGGAGTGGGGGCGCATATGCACCAGCTCAGGAGAACCAAGGCTGGCCCCTTCAAGGAGGACACTCTCTGCACGCTTCAGGAACTCACTGACGCCTACTACTATTATTCTAGCCAGGGCAATGACAAGTATCTGAGAAGCCTTGTTCAGCCTGTTGAGGCTGCTGTGGCCCACCTTCCGAAGGTGTGGGTGCTTGACACCACTGTTGACCCTATCTGTCACGGCGCAAAGCTGGCTGTGAGGGGCATTTCAAGGGTTGAGTCAGACATACAGGAGGGCGAGACTGTTGCTGTGATGACGCTCAAGAACGAGCTTGTTGCTCTTGGGACAGCGAGGGTGACGAGCAGGAGAATGATATCAGAAGAGAGGGGTATTGCTGTCTCAACCCACAAGGTCTTCATGAAGCCCGGCACCTACCCCAAGTACGAGAAGGACTAGGAGGCTCCAGTGGCTTTTTCTCAGAGAAATCAGTCCACAGTGAACAGCTTGCTGTCCCCTTCCACGTCAAACAAGCCGAGCCTTGCCCCGGCGTCCAGCCAGCCGTGGGCGTAGTTCAGGGCTGCGAAGGCTGTGAGCTCCTCTCCTTTTTCAGCAAAGTACTTTGCGTCCTGGTAGTACCTTCTTGCCATGTCAAGGAAGTCCTTTGCCTTCTCTTCCCATGAGAACTCCCTTTTCTCAGAAATCCTGACCTTCTCAAGGGCCCTCCCTGTTACCTCAAAGTACTTTTTCAGCTTTTCGGTGAGCTCTGTTTTGCTGCCTCTCATTCGCTCTTTTCCAGCGGGGGGTGGAGCTCGTGGGGGAACGGCCTCTTGACTGTTATTGGTATTACCCCTTTCTCAAACTCTATCTTGGCTATCTCTATGGGGTTGTACCTGATTCTCTCAAGCTCCTCCTCTGTTATCTTGACAAGGAAAGGAGCGCCCATTGCTATCTGGAGCGCCCTGCTGCCGAGAATCCTCGCTTTTTCGTACTTCGTGTATTCTTCCATGTGCTCACCCTACAGCTTTGAGCGCAGGAGCTTCGCCCTGTCCAGCGCTATGTCAATCATCCTGAAAATCTCCTCGCTGCTCAGGGTTTCGTCTCCGCCCTTCTGCAGCGCGCATATCTTTCCATCCTCAGTTGAGGCGACTGTGAGCCTTGCGTCAAGCGCGTTTTCCTCCTCTGTTGTGGGGTCAACGATGAAGTGCTTGCCTATCTTCACCACCGTGACCTCTATGGGCTCCTTGACGAGGGGTATCTTTTTGTCTGTTTTCGTTTTGTAGTCAACAGCGTTGCCGTCAAAGGCAGGGAAAACTGCGTTTTTGATGGCCGCGAGGGTCGCCAGCGCTGAGGCGTCAAGCAGGTTTCCCTCGTCGTTTATGGTGCATATGTCAACTGAGACTATCCACACCTTCTCCCCTGCCTCTATGCAGAGCTTCTTTGTGTCAATCGCGTTTGATTCCCTTATTCCCCTGTCAACAACCCTTGCTATCTCAATAGCCCATATTCCCGGGGGTCCAAGCTCAAACTCCGGGTTTGACAAGGGCAAAAGCTCTGCGCCTATCATCAATGAGCCCTCGTCCGGCTTGTCCGGGTAGGGCTTGTCAACGAGCATCTTCACTCCTGCGACAACCTCTGTCTTTCCTATCCTGACCCTTGCAGAGCCCTCTGCGTTCTGCGATATGCCGTACTCAACACTTATGTCGCGGTACTCGTCAAACTTCCTTCCGTCTATCCTGAATCCCTTGTCAAGGGACTTCAGTATGTTCTGCCTGAGTTCCATAATCATTTATCATCACCTGTGCGGTACTTTGCCTTGAGGGCCTCGCGCTGAATCCTGTTTATTTCTATCAGCTTGGGCCTTGCCATCTCAAGGGCTTTCTGCAGCTCTTCCTTGGTCATTATCCCGTCCATCTGAAGCAGGGAGAATCTCCCAGTTCTTGGAACCATTGCCACAGGTATGTCAGCAACCTCTCCCTCCCATGCCTCCTCTTCGTAGTTGAGGTCAACGAGTATCTTGTCATCCACCTTTCCCACGCTCACAGCAGCCACGAGGTCCCTCATGAGGATGCCCGCGTCCGCAAGCGCTATTGAGGCAGCGCATATTCCCGCGCACCTCGTGCCTGCGTCTGTCTGTATGAGTTCTATGAACACGTCAACCACTGAGTTGGGGAACTCGTTGAGGTCTATGGCTGGGAGCAGGGCCTTTTCTGTCACAAGGCTTATCTCCTTGCTTCTCCTGCTTCCCCCCGGCCTGACTCTCTCCCCTGCCGAGGAGAACGGCATCATGTTGTAGTTCACCCTCAGAACTCCCTGCTGGGGGTTCTGGAGGAACTTGGGGTAAAGGTTTCTGGGGCCGTAAACAGCTGCGTAGGCCTCTGACTTTCCTATCTTGAAGTACCCTGAGCCGTCTGCCCTGGGTATGACGCCTGCCTTTGCCACTACCGGCCTGAGCTCGTCATAAGCTCTGCCGTCAGGTCTCTTGTCAAATGCCATTTATTTCACCTTCTTGCTGAGAATTTCTTTCACCCTGTCAGTAAGCCCTGATGTGTGGGCGAGCTCCTCCACGAGCTTGATTGCCTTTGCTGCGAGAAGCTCCATTTCGGGCTCTCCGCTCAGCCACACTATGCCGTTCTGCCCAACGACTATCCTGCAGCCCGTCGAGTCCTTTATGAGCTTCACCATTGAGCCGCCCTTGCCTATTATTCTGGGCACCTTGAATGGATTCACTTTCAGTATCCTTCCCTCCCCGAGCTTTTTGAGGCCCGGTCCTCTTAAGGAGAGGTCAACAAGCTTCTGGCTTGTCACGTTTGTCACCTTTGCAACAACGTAGTCTCCAATGCTGAAGTACCTGCTGAGGTCCGCCCCCCTTTCTATGTACTCGCTCGTGGCGTCCTTCATTCCGAGCATTGCGGAGTAGGCGCTGTTAGTGTCAAGCCTCCACCCGCCGATTGTTATGTCTATCACTCTTGCTATGATTACGTCTCCCTTCTTCGGATTGTATTTTCCTGTGAGGGGGACTATCTTCACAGCCCTGCCGCTCAGGGAAACGAGGCCGAGCCTTGCGGCAACAACCTTGTCTCCATCCCTGTACGTTCCGTATCCCGGCAGGTAGTCCATGCCCTCTGCGAGGTCCTCGCCGGGAACCACTATTGCCTTTTCTTCAACAAGCATTTTTCCCATGTTACTTTCACCTTCGGTTTGCCTTAATAAGCGTTTTCTTACTTTGTTGAGAGCAGCTTGCTCTCAATGTTTCCGTGCGTTATTGAGTTGAGCTTGTCGTAAAGCTCGTCCTCAATTCCTGCAGGTATTTCCACCCTTACGCTCCAGCTTCCGTCGCTCTGCCATTCCTCGCTGAGTATCGTGCACCTGCTCTTGACAGCGGAGTAGCATTTCGGCGCGTAAGAGGCGGGTATTGAAAGCAGTATTTCCTTTACCTCAAACCTTATGGGGAGTATGGGCTGGAGCCTCCTGACAACCTCCTTGACCTGCTCCCTTGCGGGCTTGAACGCGTCTATGCTGACTCCTGCCTCCTCTATCGCCCTCTCAATCCTTGCGGGAGGGTGGGGAGCATGGGTTCTGGGATCCACGCCGTTCGTGTGGATGATGTTTATTATCTGCCTCAGCTTTTCCTCCTTGAACCTCTTTCTCTGCTCTGCTGTGAGCTGTATCTCCCCTTCCTTGATTATGGCGTCAGCTATCTTCTCAAACTCTGATGTGCCGAAAGCCTCCTCAAGCGACTTCTCAGAGGCCTCCATCCCCTTCTGCGCGTCACTGAATATGCGCTCTGCCTTGAGAACATCCCTCAGCTGGACGTCCCCGCCTTTTCTGTATTCTAGGGCTGCCTCAGAATCAATGACGACTTCAAACACGTTGTTGCCCTTCCTCAGCCGTGCGAGGTTCATGTGGGCGTGCTTCTTCTCACCCATTCCTGCCATTTTAACGCTCTTGATTGTCTGATTATTTTTTCTTCGGCTTGAGGCTCGCAAGAACCTTCTGGAGGTGTTCCTTTTTCGGCCTCACAAACTTCTTTTCGTCGCTCTTGACGTATGCGCAGTCAAGCCTCTCAACAGGTATGTCCTTGTCAATGACTTCCACTATCGCCTTCACTCCCAGCTCTATGCCTTCCTCTATCGTGATATCCTCTTTGTAGTTCTTGTGAAGGATCTCCTCTATCTCTGTTTCCCCTTCCCCGATTGCTGTGGCGTAGTACCTGAAGTATATGCCTGTGGGGTCTGTCTCAAAGAGCTTGGGGCCTTCCTTGTCTATGCCCCCAACGAGAATCGAGACTCCGAACGGCCTCAGGCCGCCGCTCTGGGTGCATATCTGCTTGAGGTCGCAGATGTCCTTCACGATTGTTATGGGCTCCACGGGCGCGTCATACACAACCCTGTGCTGCTGCGCCTTGAGCTGGGCCCTCTCTATGAGAACCCTGGCATCAGAGAGTATTCCTGACGCTGTTGCAGCTATGTGCTCGTCTATCTGGAATATCTTCTCCACTGCCTCCGGGACAATCAGCTTGTCCACTATCCTTTTGTCCGTTATTATGACCACTCCGTCCTTGCACACGATTCCTATTGCGGAGGAGCCCTGCCTGACTGTCTTCTTCGCGTACTCAACCTGAAGCAGTCTTCCGTCAGGGCTGAACATTGTTATTGCTCTGTCGTACCCCATCATTTGGTGCGTCATTGGTTGCATTTTGTTCACCTTCCCGGGTTGATGTATCGTTCAATCGCCTTCTTCATTATGCCGCTTGTGCCGACGCTTCTCATTATTGCCTCGTGGCTCTGTATGTGGGTTACAGCGGCAATGGCTGCCTTTGCCTCATCAACCTTTTTTGCTGAAACCCTCACAATCCCTCTCTGGCGCTTGGTGTTCCATCCCTTCTTCACAGGAACAGGCCCTATTTCCGCAACGCCCCTGCTCCCCAAAAGTCTGACTACGGATTCAACAAATGCGTTGTATGCTTGGGCGTAGCCCTCAAGCTTCTCTTTTGAAACGACCTCAAATGCGACGTAGCGCTTTTTTTCGCGCAACGACGGCCTCAGGGGTTTCAGCTTTTCTTTAATGGCTTTTCACCTTCCTGCCGTTGTGCTGAGAAAGCAGTACAGTCTCCGCTTCTCTCTTTCTCTCTCAGTCGGAGTGAAAGGGTGTTGATTTATAAATATTGTGGATTTTTTATGTCGCTATTCTGAAGAGGTAAATTTAAATATTCTCTTTCGTTCGCTTCTGCCCATGGACTCCTTTCAGGAAGAATACAGGGAGAATTACAAGCCGCATCTCATTGTGAGAGAGAATAACTACGATGTTTTCACACTTCTGGAACACGCTGCGGATGATGTTTTCGGCAGAGTCGTAAACATATCTCTTTATGTCAAGTATTTTGCTGATGACGAGCTAAACAGCGATCACTTTCCGGAATTGGGGGCGGGCTATTTTTTTCTGGGCGAAAACGACATTTTATACATAAAAAAGGATTCATTTAATTTCGAGATTTACACCTTGGGAACTCCTCTGCCCAAGTCAAAACATGAGATCCTCCAAGAACAAGAGCCGGGAAGCCTTGAAGGCGCTGTTCATGTGGCTTACAATTCCTTTGCCCCTTTGTTCAGGATAAAAGAGACCCCTCCGAATGAGGAGCTGAGGTGGCTCCTGCTAAGGCCCTCTGAAACCCACCTTCCTAATATTTCTGATTACACCAGCATACTGATTCCCGGAGGGGTGCTTTTTACCGGCTTAAGGAATTATTTCCGGAAATGATTATCCCTAAAATTTTCAGCTTCCTGGCACTGCTTGTTTCTGGACACTGCTTGTCCCTCCTCAGGAAGGTCTGTGATGCAATCCTGACGCGAGCATTGCTTGAGGGCGGGCTCCTTCAGGGGGACGCCAACTGCTTTCAATAATTACGCGCTGCCTCTTTTCTGCAGGGCATTTGCATTCTTGGAATGGCCTGCATAGTGCGCTTCAATGGTTGCAGGATGTCGCAAGACCAGAAATCTTCTTGTTCAGGCAGGGACTGCTAAGTATGAGTTGCGAAGCTAGAACCCCGGCTCCACGCCGTGCCTTTTCAGCTCCTCCCTGAGCATCTCCTTGATTCTCTCAAGCTCCTCCTCTGTTTTTCCCTCTGCCCTGACCACGAGAGCGGGCTGGGTGTTTGAAGCCCTTACCAGCCCCCACCCTTTTTCTGTGATGAAGCGCACACCATCAATGTCAATCACTCTGAATTCTTTTCTGAAATTTTCCTTTATGCGCTCAACAATCTCAAACTTCTTCTCGTCAGGCACCTCTATCCTTATCTCAGGCGTTGCGAAGTACCTCGGGGCCTCTTCCAGCATCTCGGACATGCTTTTCGCGTTCTCTGAGAGAACCCTCAGGAGCCTCGCGCTTGCGTAAATGGCGTCGTCAAAGCCGTACCACTCGTCTGCGAAGTAGATGTGGCCTGACATCTCCCCAGCCAGCAGGGCTCCCGTTTCCTCCATCTTTGCCTCTATCAGGGAGTGTCCTGTGGGGCACATTATTGGAACTCCTCCATGAGACTCAACGTCCTCAACAACCGCCTGGCTGCACTTGACCTCTATGGCTATCTTCGCCCCGGGCCTTTTTCCGAGTATCTCCCTTGAGAAGAGAATCATGAGCTCGTCCCCGAACCTCATTCTTCCTTTATCATCAACCGCCCCCAGCCTGTCTGCGTCCCCGTCGTACGCGAGGCCGACATCAGCCTTTCTCTCCTTCACTTCTCTCATGAGGGCTGTGTAGTGCTGGGGCTGGGTTGGGTCTGGGTGGTGGTTGGGGTATGTGCCGTCAGGCTCCATGAAGAGCCCTGTCACTGTTGCCCCCATCTTCTCAAGGAGCTTTGAGACAACAGGGCCTGCTGTTCCGTTTCCTGTGTCCGCCACAACAACCAGCTTCCTTCCAAGCTTCACCCTTGAGCTTATCTCGTTTATGTAATCGTCATCAATTATGGCCTCGCTGAGGCTGCCCTTCCCTTTTTTTGTTTCCCCTTTCTCAATAATCTCCCTTACCCTCTGTATCTCCTTTCCGTATATGCAGTGTTTGTTCTTTGCTATCTTGAATCCGTTGTATTCAGGGGGGTTGTGGCTTCCTGTTATCATGACTCCTTCGGGAATGTTGAGCTTTCTCAGCGCGTAGTAGAGCAGGGGCGTGGGCACCATTCCTATGTCCACCACGCTGACCCCTGATTCAAGAAGCCCTTTTACAAGCGCGTTTTTGTATGCAAGCGAGCTTGGCCTGTTGTCCCTTCCGACAACAACCCTGTCTGCGTTGAGGTAAACCGCGAGGGCTCTCCCGAGCTCCTCTGCAAATTCTTCGGTGAGCTCCTTCCCGACAATGCCCCTTATGTCGTACTCCCTGAATATCCCCTGGTTTGTTTTTGTCATGCCAGATCTCTCCATTCCTTTATTGCCCTTTCGTACCTCTCTATGTTTCCTGTGTCAAACCACTGCCCTGAAAAGGGAAAGCCGTAAAGCCTTCCCTGCTGCGCAAGCTTGGGGAAGACGTCTGTTTCCAGCATGGCGAAGCCGTCCGGAATTATGTCAATCACTTCCGGCTCTATTATGTAAAAGCCCGCGTTTATGAGGTTGCTCGGCGCCTCTTCCTTGCTTGGCTTCTCAACAAACTCAAGTATCCTTGAGCCGGAGAGCCTTGCAACCCCGTAGTGGCTCGGGTCGTTCACGGTTGTGAGCGCAATAGTTGCCAGGGCTTTTTTTTCCTTGTGGAGCTGGTACATCTCCTCTATGTTCACGTCCTTCAGCTCGTCCCCGTTTGAGACAACGCACGCCTCTTTAATGAGTTCCCTTGCCTTCCGCAGGGGCCCTGCTGTGCCGAGAGGCTCTGTTTCCTCTACGTAGGTTATGCTGAGGCCGAATGCCCTGCCGTCCCCGTAGTATTCCTTTATCTTCTCCTTCATGTGCCCCACGCACATTATCACGTCGGTTATGCTGTATTTTCTCAGGAGGTCAAAGAGGTGCTCTGTCAGGCTTTTTCCATGCACAGGTATCAATGCCTTGGGTATCTCGTATGTTATGGGCCTCAGCCTTGTTCCCTTCCCCCCTGCGAGAATAACGGCTTTTCGCGGCACGTTCTCCCCGAGGCCTTTCGTGACGAGAACCTCAACAGCGTGGCTCCTGTTCTTTATCCTCGTGCCGTCCACTGTCCTGTCGATTCTTTTGAGAAGCTCGGAGTCAAGAGTAAGCGTCACTCTTTCTTTCATCCAGAATTCGCAAACTCAACTAGTATTTAATAATTTTGGAATTGTATGATGTTGTATGATTTATAGAAATGTTTAAATACTAGCACCTGATTTTTTTTATTAGCCAACTTTAGCTTTGAGGAAGCAGCCAAACTAATAAAGAGGGGGACACTTTGTGTTTGTTGGGAAGGGAGAGACTTCGGAAGCGTGCGAGTTCTTTTTTTCTTTACAAGTGCCTACGCAGTTTGCGTTCACACATCCCCCCAGCCCTTCTTATGAGGCAGGGGGTGAGGGTTTCTCCTATAAAAATAAGGGTCTCTCCTATAAAACAGGTGGTGCCAGATGGAGCTTTCAGAACATCTTAGCAAGCAGGGAATAAACAACGACCTCTCAAAGCTGATAATCCTCGTCTCAGAGGTCTGCAAGGACATCTCTGCAACAATGCACAGGTACAGGTTCAGGGCAGGGACAAGGAACATTCACGGCGAGGAGCAGCTCGCGCTTGACAAGCACGCTGACAAGCTGCTGATAACTGCTCTTGAAAAGTCAAGGCTTGTCAGGACAATCGCATCCGAGGAGCAGGGCGACCTTATTGAGATTGAGAAGGCAGAGGGCTCCTACGGCATAACCCTCGACCCCCTTGACGGCTCATCCCTTGTTGAAGTGAATTTGGCCATAGGTACGATAGTGGGCTTCTTTGACGAAGGGGACGTCATGGAGCCTGGCTCAAGGATGGACGCTGCAATGTACGTGCTTTACGGGCCCCTCACGACACTTGCCTACACTGCAAAGAAGGGCGTGCATGAGTTTGTGCTCACAGGAGGGAAATTCGTGCTGAAAGAGGAGAACCTCAAAATCCCTGACGGAAAAATTTATGCTCCGGGCGGCCTCAGGAGGGACTACACCGAGAACCACAGGGCATTCATAGAGGCCCTTGAGTCGAGGGGCTACAAGCTGAGGTTCAGCGGGGGCTTTGTGCCTGACTTCAACCTCATACTCCAC
>CAYVGP010000010.1:0-12705 GCA_964451135.1 uncultured Methanosarcinales archaeon | reverse complement strand
CCCGCCTCCTTCCTCAGCAGTTCTGCCTTGTCTGTTTTTTCCCAGGTGAACTCGGGCTCTTCGCGGCCGAAGTGGCCGTAGGCCGCTGTCTTCTTGTAGATCGGCCTCAGAAGGTCAAGGCTCGTTATTATCCCCTTAGGCGTTAGCTTGAAGTGCTTCCTGACCAGCTCAACTATCTTTTCCTCAGGTATCTTGCTTGTGCCGAAGCAGTCAACGTAGATGCTCGTGGGCTCAGGAACCCCTATTGCATAACTCAATTGCACTTCGCACTTCTCAGCAAGGCCTGCCGCGACTATGTTCTTCGCCACGTACCTTGCCGCGTATGTTGCAGACCTGTCCACCTTGCTCGGGTCTTTTCCTGAGAACGCGCCCCCGCCGTGCCTTCCGACTCCGCCGTAGGTGTCAACGATTATCTTTCTTCCTGTCAGCCCTGTGTCCCCCTCAGGGCCCCCTATGACGAACTTTCCTGTGGGGTTTACGAATATCTTCGTCTTCTCGTCTATGAGCTTGCCGAGAACAGGTATTATGACCTTTTCCCTGATGTCCTTCTCTATCTGCTCGTGGGTTGCCCTTTCCTCGTGCTGCGTTGATATCACAACAGCGTCAACCCTCTCCGGCTTTCCGTTCCTGTACTCCACTGTGACCTGGCTCTTGCCGTCAGGCCCTATGTAGTCAATGGTGCGCTTCCTTCTCACTTCTGCGAGCCTCATCGTTAGTTTGTGGGCAAGCATTATGGGGAGGGGCATAAGCTCGGGGGTTTCCCTGCACGCATACCCGTACATCATTCCCTGGTCCCCTGCTCCCTGCTCGTGCTCCTTGTTCTCGTCCACTCCCATCGCTATGTCAGGGCTCTGCTCGTGTATGCTCACAAGCACTCCTGCGTCGTCGCAGTCAATTCCGTACTCGGGGTCTGTGTAGCCGATTTCCCTCAGTGTTTCCCTCACAACCTTCTGTATGTCAACGTAGCCGTTGGTCCTCACCTCTCCTGCCACAATAACAAGCCCGGTGGTGGTGAGGCACTCAACAGCAACCCTTGAGTGCTTGTCCTGAAGCAGCATCTCATCAAGTATCGCGTCAGATATCTGGTCGCATATCTTGTCCGGGTGCCCCTCGGTAACAGATTCGCTTGTAACAAACTTGACATTTCCGCTCATTCTCATGACCTCCTTTCAATTATTCTGCCTTTCAAATCTTGCAGGGAATGCCAGGGATTTATATGTGTTGTTCTCACTGCTTTTTCAGAACCAGGGTGTTCCTTATGCTGTATAGCTTATGCTCCTGCTCCTTCTTCCAGTCCCGCCTTCTTCTCTTTTCAAGGTCACTGAGAAAACCAGGCATTTTGCCTTCAGGGTGGTAGTGCAGGGCGTACCAGCAGTCATCAATGCTGATGCCGCTCTTCTCAAACTCCTCCCTTATGTCCCCCATGAAGACGTAAAGCTCAAGCCAGGGGTCGTCAAGAACTTTCTTTCCTGTTCTCAGGCTCACCGGGGCTTTCTCGCCGAAGTAAGGGGACACAACAACCCCGAACCTGCTTCCCCTGCCCTTGGATTCAGGCAGGTACATTGATTTAAGCGGAAAATATGCGAGAGCCCTCTTGTTGCTGTCCCAAAGCGATACTCCTGCAAGATTCTCCCTGTTCGGCACGTCCCTCCATTTCAGGTTGAGGACGTAGTTGCCGTTGTGGTCCTGCTTTCCTTCTTCAGCCCTGTAAAGCCCCCTTGCTTCTGTTGTTTTAAGCTTCTTTTCAAAGCTTTTAAGGGTGTCTTTCAGGGTTTCACCCTTGTACTTCTCAACAGCATCCCTGATTATTGATTCGTGCTCTTCAAAGCTTCTGAGGCTCTCCGGATTTATTCTCTTTCCGAGCGAGTCTATGCTGTTGGTGGCTCCCCAGAGCGCTGCTGCTATTGACATCGCAATGCCTGCCTGCCACACCGCCCCCCCTGCCTCCACACCCGAGAGGTAGTTCATGAGCTCGTAGTCAACCTCCACAGCATTGACAGGGCCAAGATGCCTTATAGTGCCGTTGTCAGGGCTCACAACCCTGTAGCCGTCCCTTGTCTCTGCTGCGATTATCCTTCTCAGAAGCCCGTCTTTGTCCTGCCCCACATTAACGTCGCACACCACCAGCCCTATTCCTTCCCTTCCCTTGTTCTCCCTTATCAGCTCCTCAAGCGCAGGGGGCCCATCCCTTGCGCGGAAGGAGTTTATCCTCCTGTATTTGACTTCTGCTTCTTTCTCAGGAATTCCAAGAAGTTTGCTGCTTCTTTCCAGCGCAGAAAGGAGCTGCTCGTGAGTTGCGTTCGCAAATGATTCCCCGAAGTCGTTGACGCTGTAAAACAACAGTGGTGCCGCCATGAAGCCCAGAGCGTTGTTCCTCTTTAAATATCTTCATGAACAGATTATTCATATGTGAATAATGTCTGAAGATTGAGCTCCCTCGCCAAAAATTGCTTCTGGCGCCGGGGCAGCCAACGCAGGAATTTGTCAGGAGGCGAACGGGCTTAAACTATGCGGTACTTTGCCGGCTCAATCCTTTCCTGCCTGCACCTCGGGCACTTTGAGGGGGTTTTTGCCCTTGACCTCTCCTTGAACACGAAGCCGCAGTTCCTGCATGACGCAGGCACCAGCACAAGCCTCTGCGGCCTCACGCTTCTCCTGATGTGCTCAAGGTCCTCAATAACGTCCCTTACGTCCGCCCTGAGCAGGGTTGCGAGCTCCTGAAGCGGGAGTTCCCCTTGTTTCAGAATTTCCATGATGCGCTCCCTTCTTGTGCGGGTTGTCACTATTTCTGCCTCGCAATCTGGTGGTGGCAGCTCTCGCACTTGAGAATCAAGTAAGTCATGTCCCCTATCTTCTTCTCTGCGACCTTTATGAAGGGCCCTCCGCAGAGGTCACAGCGGTAGGCTGCCATAAAGAGGCATGCGGTTTTTTTGAAATATAAATCTTTTGCTTCTTGCGCGGTTAGCGGCACGGCTTCAATGCGAAAGCGAGCGAGGAAGAACCCCTTCACACTTTTCGCGCTTTTCCACGCGTTGCAGAAAATTAATCGCTTTTTTCGTAGTACTCATGCAGGAGCTCAATAAGTGTTGCTGCAGACCATGCCTGGCACGGGCTTCCCTCCGCCCTCTGCTCCTTTGCTGATGATAGCTCTGAGGAGTGCCCTATGCAGCCGAGCCACAGGTTGTCCCTTAGCCCCGAAGTTATTATTCTCTCAACCCTGTCCTTGTATTTCTCCCTGTTTATTCTGAGCATTGAGATTGCGGCGATGTTGTTTATGAAGTACCAGGAGTCCCCGTTGTGGTAGCTCGCAGGGTTCTCCCCTGTGTGCTCGTGCCTGAAAACAGGGGATTCCTTGTCAAGGGTGGAGAGCCCTCCCCACTCCAGCCACAGCCTTTCAAGCGCATGGTCAAAGCTCTTCTCCCATTCTGTTCTTGTCAGAAAATCCGGAAAGGTGTATGCTGCGAGGAACAGGTTCGGCCTTACAGCGTCGTCATTGGGCGAATCCGTGACTATTCCGTTTTTAAGGAATCTTTCCCTGAAGCGCCTCCTGAGCTTGCTTAATAGTGCGTAGTACTCCCTTGTTTCCTTGAAGTCGCTCAGGAATTCGTACATTGATGCTCTCAGTGCCTGGTGCTCAACCAGGAACCCTCCCCTGTTCAGCGAGTCCATCCAGCTCTCGCCCTCCTCGCAGTAGTCAAGCCCCTCAGCAGTGCAGAACTTGCTCTGGAGGTATGCTGCATGGAGGAGCTTTTTATGCACATCCCTCCTCTCTTTTGCAGTCAGAAGCCCTTCTTGGTTCATCTCCCTCAAGCGGTGGAAAACCCAGCCGAGCCCGTCCGCGCTTCTGGCTGATTTCTGGCCCAGGACCGAGGGGCACCTTCCCTCAGGCCCTGCTGCGGAGGCAGCTTTAAGGAGCATCCTTTTTGCAAGCAATGCGTTCCCGCTCAGCCACAGCCCCCTTGCGCTTATTGCAGCGTCCCTCACCCACACCTGCGTGAACCACGGAAATCCCGCAAACAGCCCCTCTTCTGTTGCCAGAAGTTCCAGCGACTTTGCTGCGTTGTCGTACGCTATCATTGCCTCGTGGGGCATGACACTGCTCTCATCATTCATGCTTGTCAGATCAGAGAGGGAGAGGTATTTCCTGTAAACTCTCCTTGCTTTTCTCTTGGCTTTTTCCCTTGAGGTTGAGGCTGCCACGCACATCTTTGAGCACTTTAGGCGCGCTGCCTCAAACACCCATCTCTTGTAGGGCGGGCTTCCCCTCTTCTCGTCCCAGTAGTAGCTCCTCTCAACCCACCTCCGCCTGAAGTAGTAGTCAAAGTCCTCTGAGTAAATGACTACGTAAAGCGTGAACTCCTTCTCGCCGTGGCTTGGGTCCTCTGCCCTGTCTGTCTTTTTTGTGAACTCTATCGTGACGTGGTTGTGCCCTGCTGTGAGGGTGTAGTATCTTCCCAGTGTTCTGTTGTCAAACGGTTTCTTGACATCTGCGAAAATCCTGAAAACCGCCTTTTGGGGGCTCATGACGATGAGTGCGCCCTCATGGGGGGGCATGGCAATGCTCTGCGTTACGTGTCCGAATATCCTCTGGGTGTAAGGGCCTGCATTAACTATCTCGTCGCACTCCTCTGGCTGGTCTGGAATGATTTCTTCCAGCACCTTCAGCATGCCGAGTTCTGTTTTGAGGTATATCCCCCCGTACCTTGAGAAGGGCCTGCTCCCCAGAAATGCGTATGAGTTCTTTCTGTCCCCTGTTAGAAGCAGAGGGTCGTCCGAGTCCTTCTGGATGTTTATGAGGTTGTACGAGTGGGCTGCTTTCATTTATCCTTTTTTCACGGGGTTTTGAGGAGCGCCATCCTGTGAGCGCTGAAATATGCCTTTATCAGGTCCCTCCATTCTGCAAGGGATGCCAGCCTTCTTGCCTCCATCTTGTTTTTGACCCTCTCTGATTTTGTGAGTTCTGTGAAAAAGTGGAGGGTTTTTGTGAGCTGGTCCTTTGCCTCATCGTAGCTCTTTCTGAATCTGTCTATGACAAATATCCCCGGGGCCTCGTCCCTTGTCTGGCCCCTGATGAAGCGTCCGAACCCCGCGGCGTCGCTTGTCACTGAAGCAACGCCAAGCGCGCCTGTTTCAAGAGGGGTGTAGCCCCAGGGCTCGTAGGCGCTTGGGAACACGCCAAGGTGCGTTCCCTGTATCGTCTCGTAGTAGTCAAGGTCGAGCAGTCCGTCAGCTCCGTTGAGGTACACAGGGTAATAGATAACCTTCACCTTGTCATCCTTGGCATTGAGAAGCCCCTTTCTTCTGAATGCTGAGAGTATGGGGTCTGACTCATTGTCCACGAGGTCATGGGTGCTCAAGGGAGGGTTCCCCTTCTTCTCCATTCTCATGAGCTTCCTTTTGAGCTCTTCCTTTTTCTCCTCTGAGAAAAGGTTGTCCTCGCACACCTCGCTTCTTGAGAGCACATACTCAAGGAGGTGCCCCTCTATTTCCTTTATTGAGTCGTTTATTGTGTCCTTGATGTCATTGAAGAAGGTCTTGTTTTCAAGAACAACCGGCTTCACGCCCCTTATGTTCGCAGGTATGAAGAAAAATGCTGCAACCGTCTTTTCAGAGCCCTCCTCCTTGAGCATCTGGTTGAGCTCCGCAAGGGAGTCAATGAAGAGGTCTATGCCCTTAACGTGGAACTCGTACCTCCCGACAATGAAGAAGAGGAGTGTCTTGCTGGTGTCAAAGGAGTAGTACGGGAAGAAGTACGCCATGAGAAACTCGTTTATTTTCATCCTGAAGTTGCGGTGGTTTATTGAGAGCTCCTCAAAGGTGGGGAAGGAGCTCATGTCAAGCCCGTTGGGGGTTATTATGTCAGGAGCCTTTCCGAGAATCCTTTCTGCCTCAAGGGCGGTTATTTCGGAGACAGTTGTGAACACGTCTGCTGTGTTCGCGCAAGCAACTTCCGTGAGGTGCTTTGCCCTGATTCCATACCTGGCTGCCTCAGCCTCAGGGTCTATTTCTTCAAGCTCATCGTAGAGGTCCCTGCCCGAGCCTGCTATTGTCCTTCCCAGCATTGTTGCGTGCGTTGTGAACACAGTCGCGATTCTCGGCTGCTTCTTTTTGAGGCAGAGCACTGCCGAGCCGCTGAGCCACTCATGGGCATGAACAACCGCCTTTTTTTCAGGGTGGGCCTGCATGATGCCCTCTATGAGGCGGGCGGCTGCGTAGCCCCAGACAACAGGCTCGTCGTAGTCGTGGTAGGCCGTGCCGAGGCTGTCTATTTTGTAGGTTTCCCACAGCTCCTTCTTTATGCTGTTTGTGTTCTTTGAAAACCCTGAGAACTCAAGCAGCACAGTCCGGGGGTTTCCGGGGATAAGCCATCTGCCGAAGTGCGCGATAATGCCCTCTTTTTCCAATGATGCAGCGCATTCCTTCAGGGTGCCAGGGCAGGGCTCTTCCTGAAAGCTCGCTCTTGCCTTGTCATAGAAGTAAGGGCCGATCAGCATGAACCTGTCCCCGTAGTGCTCCAGCATCTGCTTTGCCTTTGAGGCAATCACTGTGGAGATGCCTCCCACCTTGTTGCATACCTCCCATGAGACCTCAAACACAAAGTCAGGGCCTGGTTCCCGGGGTTGTTCTTCCTGGTCTTGGTTCATCTTTCTGTCTGCAATGTTTTTGGCAAGAGAAGCACTCTTGTTTCAGAACACCCCAGCAGAGTATATAAAGTTTTTACACTACTGGGAAGTAAAATTAGCCTTCGCGGTCCCTTTTTCAGTTGCATTCACCACTTGGAAAAACAGCAAAAATTTAAATATTAGTATACGTTTAAGTATCTTAATATATTTAAAAACAACCAGAGGTGAGCATTATCGCAGGAATATTGGGGCGCAAGCCAGGGCCCAAGCCAAACAGGAAGCCAAGCAGCGCAGGGCGCATCCCTGACCCAAGGGAGCACCCAGATTTTCAGGCACCAAAAAACTCGCAGGATGAGGTTCTCAAGGTCAAGCAGGAAATGGATGCGTGGATAAGGCGCCTCAGGCAGGAGATACGGCTTGTTGCTGACGAGGGCGATGACCTGGATTTTGAAGTCAGAAAGCAGGCTGATGAAATCAGGTTCAACTACGAGAACATAGCCCATCTCACAGAGCGGATTGACAGGCTGGAAGAGGCATTTGCAAAGCTCGCAGAGCTTGTCGAGCCCTTAACTGCCCAAAGAGTAAGTGCCAACATTAGGCCTCTCCCCCCCAAGGGTTAGGGCGAATCGTCCAAAAACCTTAACAAAAAGTTTAAAAAGAGGCGAAATAACGCAGATTTATTCAAGAAGCAACAGGACAAGGCTCTCAGCGCTGAGAATCGCAAGGTTCGCCCTAATTCCTGGTCCTTGCAAGGGTAAGAATAGCTGATGCCTCTGCTAGTCCTGGCTCGGCAAATTAAAGCTGCGTTGCCGGCGTTGCCGAATTCGCACTTAAATACCAATAAGGAGGGCAGAGGAGAATACTGATGAGGGTTCTTATGTTTGGTTGGGAGTTTCCGCCCTTCAGCTCAGGAGGGCTGGGGACAGCGTGCAAAGGACTCACCTCTGCTCTCTCCAAGATAGGCGCGAAGGTTTCGTTCATAGCTCCCAAGGGCAAGTCTTACAGGGAAGGGAACTTTGAGCTTATAGTGCCGGGCGAGGTTTCTGCGAGAATATCCTCAACAGCATACTCAACTCCCAACTCTCATCCGGATTCTTCAGTTCTTCCATCAAACACTCCCTCTCTCTACGGCTCAGACCTCTTCAAGGATGTTGAGCTTTACGGAAACATAGCAGGCTCCCTTTCAGAGAATATACCGCATGACGTTATTCATGCCCATGACTGGCTCACGTTCAGGGCAGGCATCAAGGCAAAGTCCATCTCAGGCAAGCCGCTGGTGGTTCATGTCCATGCAACTGAGTTTGACAGGACAGGAGGCAACCCCCACCCCGCGGTCTACAGGGCAGAGCTTGAGGGGATGATGGCAGCGGACTCCATAGTGGCTGTCAGCAACTACACAAAGGAAAAGATAGTGGAGCACTACGGCATCCCCCCTGAGAAGATCCACGTTGTGCACAACGCTGTCGAGGACCTGCCCCATCCCCCTAAACCAGAAAGCAACTTTCCTTTCAAGACAGTCCTGTTTCTCGGCAGGCTCACCCTGCAAAAGGGCCCTGACTACTTCATCAGGGCAGCCAAGAGGGTGCTGGAAGTCATGCCTGAGACAAGGTTTGTTGTTGCTGGAAACGGGGACATGGAGCGCTACCTCATAGAGGAGGCAGCAAGGCTCGGAATATCAGACAAGGTGCTTTTTGCTGGCTTTATAAAACGCGAGGAGCTTTCAAGGGCATACTCAATGGCAGACCTCTACGTCATGCCATCTGTCTCAGAGCCCTTCGGCATCGCTGCCCTGGAAGCGATTAAAAGCGGCACCCCTGTTCTTGTCTCAAAGCAGAGCGGGGTGAGGGAGGTCTTCCGGCACTGCCTGCTGTGCGACTTCTGGGACACAGAAGAGATGGCAGCTAAAATCATAGCAGCCCTGAACTACCCCTCTCTCCACAGCGAGCTCAGGAAGAACGGGGAGGAGGCTGTCTCGGGGATCAGGTGGGAGCGCTCTGCAGAGAGGTGCATGCAGCTCTACAGCCAGCTCACAAGCCAGCTTCCGCAGGACTCAGTGCATGCATATGGAGAGGGGGTGATTTGAACGGTTTCTGTGTGCATATACTTCCAGGTTCACCAGCCATTCAGGATAAGACGGTTCAGGGTTTTTGACATAGGCCAGAAAAAGGGCTATTTTGACGAGGAGAAAAACAGGGAGATACTTCGGAGGGTTGCCAAGAAGTGCTACCTTCCTGCCAACAAGATGCTGAGGGACCTTGTGAGGGAGTCAGGCGGGAGGTTCAAGGTCGCGTTCAGCATAACAGGCACCGCGCTTGAGCAGTTTGAGAAGTACGTGCCAGAGGTTCTTGAGAGCTTTAAGGAGCTGGCTTCCCTTCCCCAGGTGGAGTTCCTCGGAGAAACATACTACCACTCCCTTTCATACCTTTTCTCAAAACAGGAGTTCAGGGAGCAGGTAAAGCTGCACAAGAAAGCAATGAAGCGCTTGTTCGGCTCAGAGCCCCGGGTTTTCAGGAACACAGAACTCATTTACACCAATGCCATGGCAGAGGACGTGAAGGCAATGGGCTTCAAGGCCATACTCGCAGAAGGTGCTGACTCAATACTTCAGGGCAGAAGCCCGAACCACGTGTACCAGAGCAACACCTCCCCAAGGCTTCCCCTGCTTGTGAAGAACTACCGGCTCTCCGACGACGTGGCCTTCCGCTTTTCTGACAGAAACTGGGCAGAGTACCCCCTGACCGCGGAGAAGTACGTTTCGTGGCTCAACACCCACAGGGACGACGAGACAATAAACCTCTTCATGGACTACGAGACAATAGGGGAGCACCAGTGGGTCTCAACAGGGATATTCCGCTTCTTCAGGACATGGCCAATCATGTTCCTCAAGGAAAAGAACAACTCATTCATTCTCCCCTCCGAACTCTCAAAGGCAAAGCCCGCTGGCGTACTTGACGTGCCGGGAGTGGTGAGCTGGGCGGACATTGAGAGGGATTGCTCTGCCTGGCTGGGCAATGAGATGCAGCACGCTGCTGCCAAGGAGCTCTACGCTCTTGAAAATGCTGTGAAGGCCTCCAAGGACAAGGGGCTTCTGAGGGAATGGAGGCTTCTCCAGACAAGCGACCATTTCTACTATATGTGCACAAAGTACTTTGCCGACGGGGACGTGCACAAGTACTTCAACCCCTATGACTCGCCGTACGACGCATTCATCGCCTTCATGAACATACTCAACGACCTCGCACTGAGAACTGCAGAGGCCCTCTCCAGGAGGGGCAAGAAAGAGGAGGCTCTTCCAAAGCCGGTCATCACCGAGTCCCCGTCAAGGCTTCCGGGACTGGGGGGCTGAGCCCGCTCATTAGTTGCCATGTCTTCGCAGATTCGCAGCATCCTTGTTTTGCAGGTCATCAACTCAGAGCCAAGAAACAGGGGGTGTAAACAATGTTGGAAGAAGAAACGCAAAAAGAGGGCTACGCAAGGTACCTCAGGACTGGCAGCGCCCACTTTGTTCTGGGGTTTGTCATAGGGGCAATAATAGGCATAGTTGTGTACAGGCTGGTGTCCTAGGGGTGTTGCTTTTGCATCCTGAGCTGAACCAGGTGAGGCACCTGAGAAAAAAGCTCGGCCTGACACAGCACGAGCTTGCAAAGAAGAGCGGGATCAGCCAGAGCCTCATAGCGAAGATAGAGGCAGGGCTTGTTGAGCCAACCTATTCCAAGGCGAAGAAGCTCCTTGAAACCCTTCATTCACTTGCGGAAAAGAGGGAGAGGAAGGTTTCCTCAATAATGCATGCAGGGGTGATAAGCGTTGCGCCCTCCACAAGGCTGAAGGATGCGATAAACGTTATGAAGCGCCACTCCATAAGCCAGCTTCCTGTGGTCAGGCACGGAAAGCCTGTGGGCATAATCTCAGAGGCAACAATCCTGGAGGCGATTCTCAATGGGAAGCACCACCTCACAGCGAGGGACGTCATGGTTGACGCTCCTCCCACTCTCTCAAAGGATTCCCCTGTGAGCATGGCCCTTGACATGCTCAAGCACTACCCTCTTCTCATTGTGCAGAGCCAGGGAGAGCTCTGCGGGGTTGTGACAAAGGCGGATGTCATCAGGAAGATGTACTCTGAGTGATGCTCAGAGAGCTCCCAGTTGCGCGCTTTTTTCCTGGAAATATTTTTAAACAAATTTCGCTTCGCTCTTTTTATGCACGCAATTTCCCCTGATAAAACACTTGATTTTGCGCTTGGCGAGGTCAGCGAATCCTTTGACGAGTTTCTCTCGCAGGGCTTTCCGTCATCCGTAATCTACGATGCGCGGGAGGATTCCTTTCCGATTGTCTTTTCAGGGGAGTGGCTGGGCAGGAGCTTTGCTGCTGTGACATACCTTCCTGAGCACCCGGAGAGCGTGTTCCCTGCGCAGGAGATTGAGGGAGTTGTAGAGGAGCTGCTGGATGCTCCTGATTCGCTATACGGAGAGCCTGCGGGTTATGTGGTTGGGAAGCTTCCCTCCCTGAAGCTGCCATCCCTCACACAGGGGCAGGCAAAAAGGCTGTTTTTGTCGCACAGCACACCAAGAGAGGGCTCGGGAGCGTATTTGGAGAAGGCGCTCGGAGAGGGCATTGGCGAGTTGTTCGGAGACTCTTCCCCTCAAATCCGCGATGCCCTGGAGGGCTTCTTTTCCTATGTTACGGGCTCGCCAAAGGAGCCCGCGGATTGGCAGGTTGTTGTCAAGCACTATCCGGGTGCTGGAAACATTAAGTTCGGGGTTTTCGCTTCTGCCAGGGCAGGGGTTTTGCGCCATGATGCAGCGAAGTACTTTCTCGCATCCCTGCTGGACAACGGCCTGCTTGGCAGGAGTCAGTTGAATTACTGCCAGCCAAGTTATGGCCATGATTTTGAGGTGGATGGTTACGAAGCCGCCCAGGATTCTGGTTTTTCAAATCCCAGGGTGGGGATTGCAGGGATTTACGTTTATCCTGGAAAATACGACGAGCTTTTTCTCTTCGGGAAGTAGCTGCTGCTTCCTGCGCAGGGCTTAGCCAGTGCTTCTCAGAATGTCCTTCACCATCCCGAACCTCAAGGGCTTGGGCCCGGCAACAACGACCTCGCACTCCTCAAGGCAGCCTTCAAGGTATGGGCTGAGTATCTCTCCCTGCAGAACGTCTGTTCCCTCTGTGACCAGGTTGAGGGAGGGCAGAACAATAACTCTTTTGCTTCCGTGCTTGCAGATGAGGAAGCACTTGTAGACCTCAACCCTCGCCCCTTCCCTGAGAGAGACAGCGGGGTGCTGGTGGCCTATCACAACGGTCTTCTTTTCAGTTTCCGCCAGCACATCCCCGTGGGTGATGAGCGCGCTTTTTGTCTCATAGCTCCCAACAACCTCAATGTTCCTTTTCCTTGCAATCGGCCCGAGAATCTTGTCGTGGTTTCCCTTAACGAGCACGAGCCTTTCGCACCTCTCTGCGAGGAAGTCTATGAGGTCAAGGGTGTCCCTCCACTCAGTCTCGCTTATGGTGCCGAACTCGTGCTTCACGTCCCCGTTTATGACTATTGTCTTTGGCCTTGCCGCCCTTGCCATTCCATCAACCCTTGCCTTGATGTCATCAAGCTGGAACCTGGGTATGAGAACCCCTTCCTTGTTTAGGGCCTCCTCGTAGCCGATGTGGGAGTCAGCAACCACAAGCGTGTCCCCGTCAACTATCAAACCAAGGTCAACTATCTTAGCTCCGCTTCCAATGTCAAGAACCTCAACACTCCCCCCACTCTCACTACTCTCACCACTCCCAACACCCCCTTTGTTTCGGGAAGCGGCATCAGGATTGTCTCCCCCACTCTTGTCCGGGTTCTTGGCGTTTATTCCTTGTTTCATTCTTGCAGCCAATGTTCATCCTCAAGTATCTCAAGTAGATTTCTCAATTCTATTTGCCGGGAGCTAACTTCAGCGGTCTGGATTTTCTGCGGACAACGCTGATTTCTTCAGGGAGCTGGCTTTGAAAAACCCTCTTTTTGTGTTGAGTATGGCTTTGTGTTGAGTATGGCGCCCTGCCTCACTCACTCTGCTTCATTTCCTCCGTCTCGTAAAGCTCTGGA
>CAYVGP010000009.1:0-13781 GCA_964451135.1 uncultured Methanosarcinales archaeon | reverse complement strand
CACTGCAGGTTTCCCCTTGTTCCACTGTCCCACACCCTTTGCAACTTCAACACCCTCAGGAAATATGAGCAAAGCTGTTTCTTCGTTTAAGTGAAGTGCAATGCTTGTAACTCCCTCCTGCTTACGGGATAGTTCTTCCATTCTTTCTATTAGGAGATTGTAGGTGCTTTTTGAGGCAAAGCCTGATCTTATGAGGTCTGAACTGAACGAATAAACCCAAACTAGTATCAATCCCGCAAGTATTATCTCCAACAGCGCTGTCAGCACAAGAGCTTTCTTGTTCATTTGCAAGCAGCCCCTAGTCCGGTGAGAGAACTGCAGGATTGTGCGGACTCTCCCTCAACGCTGCATCCTGACACGTCCACCTCTGTGTTTGGGGGAGTGTCACAGCACTTGTCAAGAAAGTTGGGCACCCCGTCGCAGTCCCTGTCATTTGAGACGTCCCCTATTTTATCCTTTGCCACATTATTACCCTGATTGTATCTCTGCGTAAAAATTAAAATTACCACAATAAGCACAACTATCGCTATTACTCCTCCAATAATGTACCGCCACATCTGCGCCTTTTTGCCTAACATTCACATCACCCTCTTGCAAGAGTTAATCCCGCACGATTTTTTACTTATTTTTTTGCAATTCTCTGCAAACTCACATCCTCGCGAGTTATCGCAGTCAGTGCAGCAGCAACTGAGCTCTTCGCACGTGGGCAAATTAGAGGTGGGGGTTGCAATTCCCTTCTCATCTTCGTTCCCTATACAGTCATCATCCAAGACACCGTTGTCAGCATCGCAATAGCCGTTAATCCACAGGTCAAATGGGTCGTCCTTTGTTGGAAGAAGGCAGATATGCCTTAATCCGTTTTTCTCCTGCTCTGCAAAATACATAATTCCCTTATCCTCCAGCTCAAAATCCTTGTCCCCGAACTCAATGGATTCCTTGCCCTTTACTTTGATCTCATCCACATCGCGGTAAGGCGCTGCGCTCACAAGGTATTTTTGCTGGAAGTAGGTGTTGTAGAACGCCTTTGCAGCTTGCCCCTCCACAACGCACAGCTTAATGTTGCTAACTCTCTTGGTGTAGCTTTTCTGGTTTTTTTTGTTAGTTGCGACTAGAATGAGATTGCCGTTGTTGTCAGATTTGAAGAGAAACTTCCACGGACCTCCCTTGGGCATGCCTCCGTAATCCAGTCTGCATCCGCCTTTTTGGAATTTATATTTTTGAAGTGCAAAGGCCAGATCATTGAGCTTGTTCCTTATTTCCTGTTCTCCTAGATCAGCCTCTTTGCTCAGGGAGGATTTTTTGAGTTTGCTGAACACCGACTCTGTTGCCCCTGTCAATAGCTCGCCTGTTTTTTGGGCAAACTGCCCGGGGCCATAAATCAGCCCAGCAACAATTATCAGGAACACAACACCTAGAATAATAAAAACAAGGAATTGCCAAGGCACAAGAGCAAGCTTGCTTCTTACCTTGATTGTTTTCACAGGTCTTCTCATAGTATCTCCTTAAGCACGTCTATTATGTTTCCCCTCAAACCAGCTATCCACACCAACCCGAATACAAGAAGCAGGAGAGCTAGGATGAGCATTACTATTTGGGGCATTGTTAGTTGTGCCTTTCTCTTCATGGTATCATCCCCCGGTCGCATCCTGAACAATGCTGCATTGATTTTTCATGTTCTCTGCCTTGTCAACTACTATGATGTTTTTGTAGGGTTGAGAAAAAATGGACTTGATTGCAGGTATTATTTCTTTTTCACTTACCACATCCACTCCAACTGCGGCTAGGCCTCCTCCAACAGCAGCAAGAGCCGTGGCGCCAACTGCTGTAGCAGATATTGCGATTTCGCAAATACCGCTTGCAAAGCACAAAACCACTCCCACACCCGCTCCCCCGATGGCGAATGCTCCGCAGCCGGAGCAGCCGCTACTGCCAGTGCTCAAAAACCCTATTGAATAGGTTTCCCCGGGTTCAATGTCGCTCTTAAACACCACTGCGCCATCCCCTTCCTGATCCTGCACGTAGTCAAGGTGCGAAACGAAGTTGTCCCTCCTCACGCAGCACACCTGTTGGTCAGGGCAGCTGTACCCGCTTCCGCTCATTTCAATGAGGTAGCCCTCGGGGTCGTTTTTGCAGCTGGATGCGCACTTTCCCCCCTTGTTTGTGCAGTCGCTCACGCCTATGCAGCACTTCTGCTTTTTTCCGTCCTTTTTCGGGCACTTCCCCCTTACTTCCTTTGCGAGGTAGGGGAACTCCTGCCCTTCCCATTCCCCGCAGTCCTTGTCTTCAGGTATGCACTCCCCCTTCCCGAAATAGCACTGGTCGTCTGGCTGCTTCACTTCTTTAGGGGTTAATGCAACATACACTTTCATCTCTTCTGCCGATACCTTGTCCTTCCCTAACTTGAACTCGTCACCTTCTTTCACTGTAGCCTCGTAGCACACAAAGCAGTTGTTTTGAAAAACAGACGACTTGAAAACGTCTCTTACTCTTCCTTCCCCGAACATCCACCAGCACCTGTCAATAAGATTTGCGAACGATTCCTTCACAGACTCAGGCGTGGGCCTCCCTTCCTCAGGAATCTCTTTTTTTACTGTTCTGCAAGCCAAGGGAGTGCTAACATCCTTGACTATGATGCCTGTTCTTGTTGCCTCCTGAATGCCGAGGCTTCCCCTGCATATCTCTTCTGCACTCTTGTCATTAGCCCTTAAGAGAATGAAACCCAGAACAGATGCAACTGCTATGAATGCGGCTATTTTCAGCACTGTATTAACAAGCATGCCTTCTGCCAGCAACCCCTTTTTTGACTTCACCATTCTTTACTCACACAGGCATCTTCTTTAAAATTAATATAATAATTATCACTCCTAGCATAACAGCGAGTGCTATCTGCAAGAAAAAGCCAATGCCATAACCTCTTTTTCCCAGACATTTTTTAATGCCTTCGCCCATACCTTTTCCCTGTGAATAATCCTATTTAAATCTACCGAATTGTGAAGGAGTCCGCGGGCAGGAGAGCAAAATAAGCAGGAGGTTTAGAAGAATTAAAAGAAAAAAGGGTCTCACACAGCTGAGATGCAGCAAACCTCATCGCCAGGGCAGTCTGCTATGTCAAGCCTTACGGTGTTCCCGGGGCATCTGCCCTCTCCTATGCCTGGGAGGCACTGGCCGTTCTTGGCCTCGCAGCTTCCGAGGCCCCTGTTAACGCCGCTCAGCCTTCCGGTTGCAATGAAAATGAGAATAACAAGAACAAGCAGGGCAACTATCGCGAGCACAACGACCTGCACGGATATGTCGCCCTTTCTGGAACTCATGTTATTAGCCCTTCACGCAGCAGCTCTCTCCCTCTCCGCATTTCCATCCCGGGTAGGGCACAGGGTATCCTTCAACGCTTGTTCCTGCTTCCCCGCAGCTGGTTCCCTGCGGAGCGCACACCCCGCCCTTTGTTTCGCAGTCAGCAACGTTCTGGCTCCAGCTTCCCATCCTTCCGAGGAATATTATGGATAGCACGACCAGAACAAGCAGGGCGATTGCCGCAATAATTATCACGTTCATAGAAATTCCCTGGGCTTTCTTCTTCATGAGCATCACCTCTCTTGACTAATTCTGAAAGAAGTAATATTTATATCTATCGCTGAGTTCAGGTGTTTTTGGAGCTATTATTCAGAAGATTTATAAATGCGGCCTCCAAATCCCAACAAAAGAATTCAGAAAAAAGAGGTGGAAACAATGCAGCACCCCGACACTATTAAGAAGGACAACCTCGGCTTTGAGCCGAACCTTAAGGACTATGACGCAGTTGCCAAGGACTTCTCCTGGGACAGCCACATGAATCTTGTTGAGTGGTTTTCTGACGGCAAGCTCAATGCAGCATACAACGCTGTTGACAGGCACGTGAAGGCAGGCAAGGGCGACAAGACAGCCTTAGTCTGGATAGGCGCGGACAAAACAAGGAAGACGTACACCTTCTCTGACTTGATGAGGGAGTCAAACAAGTTCGCGAACGCCCTTGTTTCGCTGGGAATAGGGAAGGGGGAAAGGGTTTTCCTTTTCCTGCCGAGAATACCCGAGCTTTACTTCTCTTTTCTCGGAATTCTCAAGACCGGGGCTATCGGCGGCACTCTGTTCCAGGCATTCGGGCCTGACGCATTGAAGGACAGGCTCGGGGACAGCGAGGCAGTCGCGGTAATAACCACCCACGGCCTGAAGCCGAGGCTCACCGAGATTTTGGGGGAGCTGCCGCACCTGAAGCACATCATTGTTGTTGGAGAGGGCGAGCTCGGGGAAAGGGAAGTGAGTTACGAGGAGCTTACAAGGGATGCAAGCACCGAGTTTGAGGTTGTTCACACTGACGCAGAGGACCCTGCCTTCATGCTCTACACATCCGGCACAACAGGAAAGCCCAAGGGAGTGATACACGTGCACAAGGCCATTGTGCAGCAGCACCTGACAGCGAGCTGGGTGCTGGACATCAAGGACAACGACATATACTGGTGCACTGCTGACCCTGGCTGGGTTACGGGAATTGCCTACACCATTCTCGGCACTTGGAGCAACGCAGTAACAAGCGTTGTCTATAACGGCAGGTTCAATCCAGAGGACTGGTACAGGATACTCCAAGACGAAAAAGTGACTATCTGGTACACTGCCCCGACCGCCATACGAATGCTTATGAAGGCAGGAGACGAGCTGCCGAAGAAGTTTGATTTGTCCTCTGTGAGGCACGCCCTCTCTGTCGGCGAGCCCCTTAATCCTGAGGCAATCAAGTGGGGCGTCAGGGTTCTTGGCATGGCTTTCCATGACACATGGTGGCAGACTGAGACAGGGGCGATGATGATTGTGAATCTTCCCTGCCTGCCGATCAAGCCGGGCTCAATGGGAAGGCCGTTCCCGGGAATACATCCTGCGATAATAGACGAGAACGGAAACGAGCTGCCACCCCACACAGAGGGCAAGCTCGCAATCAAGCCTGGCTGGCCCTCAATGATGAGGAAAATATGGAAGAACGAGGAAAAGTACAAGTCCTACTTCCTCCACGGATGGTACGTCTCCGGGGACACGGCTGAGTACGACGAAGACGGCTACTTCTGGTTCATTGGAAGGGAGGACGACGTGATAAAGACAGCAGGGGAAAGGGTTGGGCCGTTTGAGGTGGAGTCAGCGCTTGTTGAGCACCCTGCTGTTGTTGAGGCAGGTGTAATAGGGAAGCCGGACCCTGAGAGAGGGCAGATAATAAAGGCTTTCGTTGTTCTCAACGAGGGCTACTCTCCGAGCGACGAGCTTGCCGAGGAGCTTAAGCAGTGGGTTAAGAAGCACATGGCTGGCCACGCATATCCTCGAGAGATAGAGTTCAGGGACAAGCTTCCGAAGACGAGGAGCGGAAAGATAATGAGGAGGGTTCTGAAGGCAGAGGAGCTCGGGCAGGACATAGGAGACACCTCAACGCTCGCGGATTTCTGATTTTTTATTCATCTTTTTTTGTTTTGTCCCCTGAACAAGATGAAAGTGTGTCGTGGTGGAACATATATATGCGAAACATGCTTATTTAGATAATCTTTAAATAGGAGTTGTGTTTTTATATCTCAGGAGTGTATGTTGTTTTTAACTGTTTAATGGAAAAGAGAGTCATTGGTTAAACGTGAACACTCCTGCTTAGGTAAAAAACGTAAGATTTTAATATGAGAGGAGTATCACGTTGTCTTAATCACTGAGTTAAAAAAGAGGAGGAGGGGGGTTGAATGATAGTCAAAGAAGAATTTTTAAGCAAGCTGAGGAGATATTTTTCGCTGAACCTTTACGAGGTGAAGATTTGGACTGCGCTTCTTTCTCGCGGCGTTTCCACCGCAGGCGAGCTTTCTGACATCGCAAATGTTCCTCGCTCGAGGAGCTACGACGTTCTTGAGTCCCTTGAAAAAAAGGGATTCGTCATCATGAAGCTGGGGAAGCCCATAAAGTACATCGCTGTGCCTCCCAGCGAGGTGATTGAGAGGGTTAAGAAAAACATGAAGCAGGAGGCAGAGGAAAAGATAAAGAGGCTTGACGACCTGAAGGAAACAGAGGTGCTTGAGGAGCTCACCTCCCTTCACAGCCAGGGGGTTGAGCTTGTTGAGCCAAGCGACCTTTCCGGCTCACTGAGGGGAAGGCACAACCTCTACAACCACCTTGAGCTCACGATAAGGAACGCAGAGGAGGAAGTTGTGCTGATGACAACAACGCAGGGATTCATAAGAAAGGTTGAAGGGCTCAAGCCCACGTTTGAGGAGATAAAGAAGAGGGGGGTCAAGATAAGGGTTGCGGCCCCGCTGACAAAAGAAGCAGCCAACGCTGTCAAGGACATCTCAACTGTGGCTGAGGTGCGCCACACCGACGCAAAGGCGAGGTTCTGCATTGTTGACGGCAAGGAGCTTATCTTCATGGTTCTTGACGATTCAGAGGTTCACCCCACATATGACGTGGGCATCTGGGTCAACACGCCGTTCTTCGCTTCTGCGCTGCAAAACCTCTTTGACATAGCCTGGAAGGACATGAAGCCGGCCAAAGAGGTTGTGAAGCACTGAGCTTGTTTATCTTTGATTTCTCTTTGTTTGTGTTTGTTTTTCGCTGGCGCCGCTGTTTGAATGCTTTCGTTCTCCGCAAAAACTTTCCAAGCAGTTCCTAACAGCAAAAACCTTTATATAATCCCCCGGACCGACAATGGTCATGCATCCGCACATTGAGAGGGTTGAGGAGCTTCTCACAAAAAGAAAGCGCTCAGAAGCAAAAAGGATTCTCAGCAAGCTCCACCCAGCGGACATCGCATCAATAATAGACCACCTCCCCGGAGAACTGCAGGTCCAGGCCTTCCTTCTTCTTGACACGGACGCCGCTGCAGAGGTGATTCTGGAGGTAGGGGACTCCACTAGGAGGCACATACTCCACAACATCTCCAACAACAGGCTTGCTGACATGGTTGAGGAGCTTGAGTCCGACGACGCAGCAGACCTTGTGATGTCCCTGCCAAAGCGCATATTCCGCAGAGTCCTTTCCATGATACCCAAGAAGGACGTCAGGGAGATAAGCAAGCTGATCAAGTACCCTGAAGAGACAGCAGGGGGAATGATGCAGCTTGAGCACGTTGTCATTCCCATTGGCGCCACTGTGAAGGAGGCCATAGCAGAGATAAGGAAGAAGGCAAAGGACGTGGAGAACCTGCACAACGTCTTCGTTGTTGACAAGGAAGGTAAGATAAGGGGCGTTCTCTCGCTCAGGAGGCTTCTCCTGGCAAAGCCCTACCAGAAGGTCTCCTCAATAATGAACCGCAAGGTCATCTCAGTCAAGGCGGACCTTGACAGGGAGGACGTTGCCCAGAAATTCATGAAGTACGACCTTGTTTCCATGCCTGTCATTGACAACGAAAACAGGCTTCTGGGAAGAATAACTGTTGACGACGTCATGGACGTGCTGGAGGAGGAAAGCACAGAGGACATCTACCGCCTCGCAGGGCTCGGCAAGGACGAGTCAGTCCTTGACCCGCCCTTCAGGAGCCTCTCAAGGAGGCTGCCGTGGCTCCTCATAAACCTCGGCACAGCAATCATAGCTGCCAATGTCGTCGGACTGTTTGAGTCCACCATCGCCAAGTTCGCGTTCCTAGCTGTTTTCATGCCGATAATAGCCGGGATGGGAGGCAATGCAGGGACGCAGACCTTAACAATAATCGTGAGAGGTATAGCTTTGGGGGAGCTTGACCTTCACCGCTACAAGAACGTGCTTCTGAAGGAGCTCTTCCTAGGGCTTGCGAACGGCGCTGTAACAGGCCTCGTCATGGGCTTCATAGCGTACCTCTGGAAGGGCCTCCCGATTCTCGGCCTAATAATATTCATGGCAATGACTGCCAACCTGATAGTGGCAAGCCTTGTGGGCACCCTTGTTCCCATACTGCTGAAGAAGCTGAAGATTGACCCAGCGCTTGCCTCAAGCATAATCGTGACAACATTCACCGACGCCACAGGGTTCTTTGCCTTTCTGGGCCTCGCCTCAATCCTCCTCAAGGTATGGGTCTGAACTTTTTCGCAACGTACCTTGCCTCAGCCATCAGCGAAGCGAGGATGTGCCTGTCCTGCATGGTTGTCTGCGTTTTTCCGTCGTAAATCATCCTTTGGGGCACGAGCATGTAGCTCTCCCCAATCACTGCTTTCCCGATTTCCGTCCTGACCATTCTTGCCTTCAAGGGTATTAAGTGGTATATGCCGCCCCTCAGCTGGAGCACCCTGCCGCTGCTGTCAACCACGTTCCTCACAGCGAGGTAGTTCTTGTTGATGACATTCTTCTCAAAGCCAATAACTTCGCTCCCAAGGTAAACAGGAGTTGCTCTGTCTCCTCTCCGGACGTTGTTTTTGTAGTTTGACATTGAGGCAATAAAGTTGATTTCGCTGTCAGGGCAGGTGTTGTTTGTCAAGTCCAGCATGTGCGCAACCCTTATCCTGTCAGTGACAAGGGGCTTCTCATCCCTCATGATTTTTCTCAGCAACTGGCTTGTTCTCGGGAAATACCTCTCAATGCTGTTTCCCCGGATGCTCAGAGCGTTCATCACAGGAAGGGTAAGAGGCTCGCTGTCAAGTGCATCAGCCAGCTTTCTGAATTCCGAGCGCCCAGCTGACTTCTTTATGCCGGCAAGGGAGCTGCCGATTACCATCTCAAAGGTGCAGCCGGGGGAGCCCTCTGCCCTCTCCTTCGCCGCTTCCCAAAACTCTTTTCGCCTGTTTTCAGTCAGAAGCCCGAGAAGACCCGGGTTGTAGGTTGCGTTCTTGAACGTGCGGGAACTCATCCCCTCATTCTTAATGCGCTCCACAGAGGCATTTACAGCGCTTTCAAGCCCTTTTTCTGAGTAAATAATGTCAAGCAGGAACAATGGCTCAACATAGAGGTCAAGTCCCAGCGCCCCTCTATTGAAAGAGTCAGATTCGTACCTCCACAGGAGGGAGTTGAGGTTTGAGGCTATGTAGCTGGCAGCAGAGCCCGCGCTCGCCCCCATCTTGTTCAAGTAGGCAACATACTTTCTCATCCCCTGCCTTAAACGCTCCTCCCCTACTGAGAACTTCTGGGAAATGTCCTTTGCATCCAGCTCCTCAAATGCTTTGCTTACCACGCTCTCAATGCCCTCTCTTCTCACTGTCGGGCCGTGCCTGAGCACAGGCAGCTTCTCTTCCATTGTCTTTAGCGCGCTCATCTTGTCAAACCCCGCAATATTCTTCCCTGAGTCCTGCATAGTGCCGGTTGCTTGCTGAACATACCCCAGAATATTTATCTCTTCTAAGTGGTTATATCTGCTGCTGAGAGTTAATCCGCTCTTCTTTTTAAGATTTTGGCAATTGGAGCAGCCAACAAGCTGAAACTTTGTTTTGAGCCCAAACATCAACTTTTTATACTAGCCCCCAATAACCCTGTGCATGAAATTCCCCATAGAC
Organism: uncultured Methanosarcinales archaeon; assembly: GCA_964451135.1. Lineage (GTDB taxonomy): Archaea > Nanobdellota > Nanobdellia > Woesearchaeales > JAADFO01 > CAYVGP01. The sequence continues at coordinate 4,341 of CAYVGP010000009.1, read as the reverse complement.
CTCAGCGAATACAGGCAGCTCTCGCTTGACTGCGAAAGCCCAGAAATCTCGGAGAAAGACCTTGAAACACTGGAAAGCAACGTCTCTCTCCTGAGGGACGCAATCGTTTTCTTCACTGCCTACGCAGGCATAAAGGGGCTGGGCGGCCACACAGGCGGGGCGTACGACATAGTGCCTGAGGTGCTGATAGCAGACGCATTCGCAGCAAAAAACGACGACGTTGCCCCTGTAATGTACGACGAGGCAGGGCACAGGGTCGCCATCCAGTACATCCTTGCAGTCTTAAAGGGGCACCTCAAGCCTGAGGACCTTCTCCACTACCGAGAGTTCAACAAGAAGCTGCCGGGCCACCCTGAAAAGGGCATCACTCCCGGCATAGGCTTCAGCTCAGGGAGGCTTGGCCACCTCTGGCCCTTTGTCAACGGAATAGCCATGGCAAACCCCGGAAAAAAGATTGCAGTGTTCACAAGCGACGGCTCCCTGCAGGAGGGAAACGACGCAGAGGCAGCCAGGCTGGCAGCGGCGCACAGGCTCAACGTCAAGATAATCGTTGATGACAACGACGTGACAATAGCAGGCCACCCGAGCAAATACATGAGGGGATACAATGTCAAGAAAACCCTTGAGGGCCACGGCATTTACGCGCTCTCAGGCCAGGGGGAGGACCTGAAGGAGCTCTACTCCAGGATGCAGAAGGCCTTTTCCTACAAGGGGCCTGTTGCAGTAGTCAACAAAAGGCCGATGGCTCCGGGAATCCCGGGCATAGAGGGCTCCCCAAAAGCCCACGACGTCATTGACGCAGAAACAGCCGTAAGGTACCTTGAGTCAAGGGGAAGAAAGGAGGCAGCGGACTTCCTGAGAAGCGCAAAGCCGCAGAAAAAATCCTCAGCCCTGTTCGTGGGCAGCTCTGAGGAAACAGCCAAGAACAGGGACGAGTTCGGAAAGATACTCTGCGGCATCCTTGAAAAATATTCCCCTGAGGAGAGAAAGGCAAAATTCCTTGTCATAGACTGCGACCTTGAGGGCTCCCAGGGCCTGCACCACATCCACAAGCGCTTCCCGGAGATATACGTGGCAGGGGGCGTGATGGAGAGGGGCAACTTCTCAGCAGCAGCAGGCTTCGGCTCAGAAAAGGGAAAGCAGGGAATCATAGCCACTTTCTCAGCCTTCCTGGAGATGGTCATATCAGAGATAACAATGGCAAGGCTCAACGGCTCCAACGTCCTGGCTCATTTCTCCCACGCAGGCGTGGACTACATGGCTGACAACACCTCCCACTTCGGAATAAACAACCTCTTCGCTGCAAACGCTCTACCTGAAAACGACAACACAATGCTTTACTTCCCTGCAGACGCAGACCAGATGAGGGCTGTGCTTAACAAAGTATTCGCCCAGGAGGGAATGAGGTTTGTTTTCTCAACAAGGAGCCCTGTGCCCTTCATACTCAAAGAGGACGGCTCAAGGTTCTTCGGGGAGGGATACGAGTTCGCGCCGGGAAAGGACGAGCTCGTAAGAAAGGGCAGGCAGGGAGCAATCGTTTCCTACGGAGAAATGCTTTACCGCTCTCTGGACGCTGTTGAGAGGATGAGGAAGGAGGGCATGGACATCGCGCTCATAAACAAGCCCACCCTGAACGTGCCTGACAACGAGATGCTTGACATGCTCAGGGAGATGCCATTTGTTCTTGTTGTTGAAAGCCAGAACACAAACACAGGGCTCGGCATAAGGTTCGGAACATGGCTCCTCAGGCGCGGCTTCAAGGGAAGATACAGCCACATGGGGGCTGTGAGGACAGGCCAGGGAGGGCTGGAAGAGCAGATACCCTACCAGGGCCTTGCTCCTGAACACATAATGGAGAAGGCAAGGTCTCTGCTCTGAGAATCGCGGGAAAAGAGTCCGGCGCAAAGCGATTCATCAAGGGCTTCGGATGTTTCGCGAGCCCCTTAACAGACGCGGTTCCGCAAAGTATAAAAAGCCGTTTTGCTGATAACAAAAAATGGTTCACGGAATAAGGGCTTGGCTCGGAATAATAACAGGAGTTTTGTTCCTCGGCATGAGCTTTCTGCCCATGCTCGGCATTAACGCATTGTCCTTCGGGAGAATAAGCATTTACGCCCTTTACCTCGGCACAGTCCTTCTGCTCCTTGACGCCTTCCACGAGTCTCCAATGCTCAAGACGCCCAGCCTGGTCCTCGGCATCCTGCTCCTCGCTTTCATTGTGCTTCCCTTTGCGGGGCTGGGCGTTCCCAGCTTCCTTTCCTCTCTTTACCAGTGGATTGTGGGGTTCAGCGGGCTGCTGCTCCTCGCAGGCTCTTTCGTGAGGGGGTACTAGGCGGATTAACAGACTTGCACGGGAACCAACAGGAATCACCGGGGTGATATGAATGGAAATATTTCTGGACACTGCAAACATAGACGAGATAAAAAAGGGAGCGGAGTGGGGCATAATTGACGGCGTCACAACCAACCCCACGCTTGTCTCAAGGGAGAACAAGCCGTTCAAGGACGTTATAAGGAGCATATGCAGGATACCGCAGGTCAAGTCTGTATCAGCAGAAACAGTCTCGCTTGACTTAAAGGGCATGCTCAGGGAGGCAAGAATCCTTGCGAAGATTCACAAGAAGGTGGTTGTCAAGGTTCCCCTGACTCCCGAGGGGCTTCAGGCAGTCGGCAAGCTGAAAAAAGAGGGCATAAGGTGCAACGTGACACTTGTTTTCTCAGCAAACCAGGCGTTGCTTGCTGCAAAGGCAGGGGCATACTACGTGAGCCCCTTTGTGGGCAGGCTTGACGACATAGGCCAGGAGGGGCTGGACCTGGTGGCCGAAATCAGGGAGGTTTTTGACAACTACGGGTTCTCCGCAAAGCTTCTCGCAGCGTCCCTCAGGCACCCTGACCACGTCAAGCAGGCAGCGCTTCTGGGAGCGGACATCGCCACAGTGCCCTTTCCGGTGCTTGAAAAGATGTTCAGGCACGCCCTCACAGATGCGGGCATAAGGCGCTTCCTTGAGGACTGGAACAGGATACCCCCGAAGCTAAGGAAAATTTAGCAACTTCTTTCTCTTCTCGGGTTTTTCATTATTTTGAAAAAACATAAATACGCGGAAAACCCCTGCTTTTTTCATGCCCGCAGAAGAGCTTGTTGGACGCGTAACGCACTACTTCAGCCACCTCAGCGTGGCAGTGGTTGAGCTATCCGGCAGCCTTAAAAAAGGAGAGAGGATAAGGATAAGGGGGCACACAACCGACTTTGAGCAGAGAGTTGAGTCAATGCAGATAGACCACAGGGATGTTGAGGAGGCCAAGGCAGGGCAGAGCATTGGTCTCAGGGTGAACGACAAGGTAAGGGAACACGACCAGGTGTTCAGGCTGGGCGAAGGCACAGGGCAGGGATTTAGCGCACAGGATGAGTTGCTCCGCTAAGCCGTTATTCAGAGCAACTCTCGCATCCTGCGTTGCTCAGCGAGGGCGGTATGGGAAAGCTTTTATATGAGCCCTGGTTTCCGTGTTCCTGCAATGAAACGCGGTGATTCACGCTGGCATCTGCACTCCTGTTTCTGGTAGGTTGAGATATGCATCAGCAAGATGTTGTTATTCTCCTGTTCCTGCCTTGCGCGCTGCAGGAAAAAGGGCTCTTCCCTTCAAGCGCATGGAGTGCCGTGCCCCTTCTTTTGTCCCTTGCTTAAGCCCGGGGAGCCGTGTTTCCGGCTTCAGCCTTCTTTCGTTCCTCATTGCCTGCAACAACCATTCAAGGGTTGCGAGGGGAATCTGGTTCTCCTAAGGAATTCTGGCGGTTTTTTTTGAGACATAAATTGAGACATAAAAAAACAAAACGGAGGATGATACTATGAGTCTAGCAGAAGTTTCGGAGTTCAGGTTTTCAGACACCAGCGACCTTGTCAGGTCCCTGCTTAAATCAGAAAAGTCCCTTGGCGGCCTTTACTTGTCGGGGGGCGTGCCTGTGGCACAGGCGAAGCTGCGTCTGGTTGAGAGAGTCAAGACGCCTGACGCCACCTACCTCGCCCTATCAACCGCGAGCCGGCCGGAGCAGGTGCATGTGTATAAAAAAACCCTCAGCGGTTTCAGGAAGCTGAGGTGCGGAGAGATAACGCCGAAGTTCGTGGTTGAAAGGTACTACGGAAGCAATGCCCGCATCGACCAGCCGAGGGGCCCTTCGCCGGGACTTTACGTTCCCTAGTGTTGCACGGGGGCGGGGGGCGGAGAAGCTGGGAGCCGAGGCGCTCCGTTTTGCTGAACGAGTTTAAGGGGCGAGATTTAAATAGTTGCAGCTCTCAACCCTCCTTATGCCGGACAAAAAATACCTCCTTGTGTCTCTTGAGGATG